>JALSHZ010000019.1 GCA_026981985.1 Gammaproteobacteria bacterium
GTTTGCGATACCGTTCAAAATCCTCTGCTACGAAGCTTTGTTGCTGCATTTGAATATCTTCTTTGCCTGATATTAGCGAATGCTGCTATTTTAGCAGTTTCCGGGGATTAATCAGAGATTCCTTAATAAGCTTAATCATGGACGCAACCCCCGCCTTTTCAAGTGGCATGGAAAAATTTGAACCCCATCCCCTTGAAAAATTTTCGCCCAATCATCACTTATTGGCTCAAGAAAGGCCGTTACGGCCCCATGAATGACAATGGTTAGTGACTGGAGGCAACCATGATTTCCAATATGATTCGTTTTCCCTCATCCCTGTTCGATGACCTGGATGAGATGTTTTTCAATTTTCCGGCTGGGGTATCCCGTGTCCGGCGTGAGCGCGGCTACCCACCCATCAATATGGGGGTGACGGACCGCAGCGTCGAGATCTATGTCTTTCTGCCTGGCATGAAACTGGAAGATATTGATGTGTCGCTGGAAAAAAACCTGCTCAGCATTTCCGGCAAGCGTGAGCGCGAAGAGATCGAAGGCGAAGAGTCGACTATCTATCGCGAAGAGCGCTTCAAAGGCAGCTTCAAGCGTGTTGTCACACTGCCCGACGACGTTGACCCGGAAAAGACCGAAGCGGTCTACAAGGACGGTGTGTTACACATCAGCGTTGCCAAGCGCAGTGAAGCACAACCTCGGAAGATCACCATCAAGGCCTAGTGGAGGAAATGACCATGAGCGAACAAACCAATATTCAGACAACCCAGCAACAAATGCCTGCGGGTGCGCAGTCCGGTGATGCAATGCCACTGGAGCTGTCACCTGCCGTCGATATCATCGAGAACAAGGATGGCGTCACGCTGCTGGTGGATCTGCCCGGTGTGGGCAAGGACAGTCTGGACATTGATGTCGACAAGAACGTGCTGACGATCAAGGGCACGATCAATCTGCACACCGATGAGAAGCTGAACGCTACTTACATGGATGTTCACGCTGGCACCTTTACCCGCCAGTTCACTTTGGGTAGCGAACTGGATGCCAGCGCCATCGACGCCAGCCTGAAAGACGGTTTGCTGAAGCTGGTGGTGCCGCGTTCAGAGCAGCACAAACCGAAGAAGATCGAAATCAAGGCAGGGTAGCGGAGGTTCTCAGCCCTCTCCCCTCGAAGGGAGAGGGTGTCTATTTAGCAGCAACATCCCGATAGGCTATTCCAGCCTCATCGAGCATTTTCTTCATTGACGCCATCGCCTTTTCCACGACATCACGCTCACCACGCAGCCCGAGATCAACGCTGGTCCGATCATGGGTGTTGGGAAGGCTCGACAATCTGAGTTGCGGGAATTTCTCCAGAATCTCTTCCTCGATAGTGATCAACCGACTTTCCGGCGCTTCGGCAATAATGCGCATTTCCACTTCCGGCTCACGAAAACATGCCGAGTAATAATGATCGAGCACCCATTCGATCATTGGATGCGACATATTCGGAAAACCCGGCACGAAGTGGTGGTTGTTGATGCTGAAACCGGCAATGCGATTGACCGGGTTGGGGATCAGCGTTGCGCCTTGCGGGAATTCCGCCATGCGTACCTTGTGGGGGTAGACATCGTAGCCGAATTTTTCCCGCAGTATTTCCATCGCTTGAGGATGCGCCTCGATTTCCAGACCAAAGGATTCAGCCGCACACTGGCGGGTAATGTCATCAGGGGTGCCACCAATGCCACCGAACGAAAAAACCGCTGCGCCACTGGACAGGGTTTCACGATAGGTCTGCACCAGCAGGTCATGGTCGTCGCCAACAATTCTCGCCCAGCTCAACTCGAGCCCCCGTTTTTTCAGCGCCTCGACGACAAATGCGAAGTGGGTGTCACGTCTTTTGCCGGAGAGTATTTCGTCACCGACGACGACCATCCCGAATTTCACAACTCCGCCCCCTGCGCCTGCGCGCGCTGCTGTGATGTTTTCGCTTCGGCCTTGGCAAAGGTCAGATCGTAATCTTCGGCCACTTCTTTCCAGCCCTGCATGTGCCATTCAACGAGCTTGGCCATCATGTCGATATGGGGTTCGCTGGCATTGAGCGCGGGAATATAAGTGAACGACTCCCCGCCGGCATCGATAAAACCTTGGCGGTTGGTCTCCGCGATCTCCTCCAGCGTCTCCAGACAATCCGCAGAAAAGCCCGGACTGAATACCTCAATATGCTTGTAGCCCTCTTTGGGCATCGCTTTCAACGTTTTGTCGAGATAGGGCTTGAGCCACTCCTCCCGTCCGAAACGGGACTGAAACGCAAGCCGCCATTCGCCATCCGATAACCCGAGACGCTCCACCAGCAAGCGCGCGGTTTTCTGGCACTGGCAGTGATAGGGATCACCGCTCAACAGAAAACGCTTCGGCACCCCATGGAACGACAACACCAGATGGGCCGCGCGGCCATGCTGTTCCCAATGGTTTTCGATATGTGCCGCCATCGCCTCGATATAATCGGGATCGTCGTGATAACTGGAGATGAAGCGCAACTCAGGCACCCAGCGCCATTGCCGCAGCACGTCGCTGACGGCATCGAATACGGACCCGGTGGTGCTGCCGGAATACTGCGGGTAAAGCGGCAGCACCAGCAGACGCTGGACACCGGCATTCTGTAATGATTCCAGCGCATCGCCAATCGATGGATTGCCATAGCGCATCCCCAACGCCACCTCGATGCGCCCGGGGTAACGCGCCTCAAGCAGCTTGCGCAAACGCTTTTCCTGACGCCGCGAATGCACCAGCAGTGGTGAGCCTTCGTCCATCCAGATCGTCTTGTAGAGTGCCGCACTTTTCTTCGGCCGGACATTGAGCACCACGAGATTCAATATCGGCCACCACAGCGGTTTGGGAATCTCGACCACCCGCGGGTCGCTCAAAAACTCCTTCAGATACTGCCGCACCGATGCCGGCGTCGGCTCCTCCGGCGACCCCAGATTGACCAGCAAGACACCAGCCTTGGGCACCAGATCGTGACGGAAATTGGCGATTCCCTGATATCGGGACATGCAAAGCTCCTTGAGGACGTGGGAAGGCAGCCACTTTACACCGAAAGCGGAGCACAGAGAATCCGGCCCTACCGCGCAGCACAGCCTGACTATCCCTGAGACGAAGCAGGAGAATGGACACCTCCCCGCCCTTCCCCGGTATACTCCGCGCCATGAAAATCCCCTTCTTTTCCCGCAAACCTTCCCATCACCTGGCCATCAGCATCAATAACCCGGATGCCCGCAGCCTGCTGTTCGACCGTAAGGGCCGGATTGCCGGCAGCGCCAGCAAAGTGATTCCCAGCAGCAGCGGCCCACAAGGCTGGATAGAACAGAACCCTGCCGACATCCTCGCAGCCGTCCGTGACACGCTGCGTGCAGCGGATGTCACCGCCAAGCCGGCAGTCGCAGCGGCGCTGATGATCGAAGCCGATGCGATTCTCTGCTGGGACAAGCAAACCGGCGAAGCCTTGAGTCCAGCCTTCAGCAGCACCGCTGCCGAAACACCCAAAGACCAACGCGATATCGCAGACGGCATTCGTCGGCGCACGGGTCGCATGCCCACCGGCCGCTGTGGTGCCATTCGCATGCAATGGTGTGTTGAAAACCTCGATGCGGTAAAAGAGGCAGCCGACCGGGGCACACTGGTCACCAGCCCGCTGGTTTCCTGGCTGCTGTTTCACCTCATCGAGGGAGAACCGCGGATCATTTGTGATTCCGCCAATGCCCGTGAAACCCTGCTGTTCGATCCGAAATCACGCGACTGGAACACGGACATGGTGGGGCTGTTCGACCTTGAGCGAAGCTATCTGCCGACCTGTGTGCCGACAATGGTGAATTTCGGCGTGCTGAAGGACAACGGCGTTCCGCTGTATCTCGTCACCAGTAAACGCTCCGCATCCATGCTCGCAGGCAATGCCGTGCCCGATACCACCACTGCGTTCATCGAGCTGGACGATGAAGCCACCCTGCTGACCGCATTGCCGGAAGACGGCGCGGTGCCCGAACATTTTCTGGATATGATCGTACTCGATGACAACAAGGATGTGGTTGGCGGCACCGAGGGAAAAATCCACGGCGCTGGCGCGGCACTGGCGTGGCAACTCGCCAAAACCGGTCAGGCTGACGATATCGACAAGATCGGCGAATGGATGACGCAGGTCAGCAACGCCCCCGTCTTTCTCAACGGCATTGGCGAGCTTGCTTCACCCTGGTGGCGACACGACTTCCCCACCGAGTTCGTCGGCGACGGCGACAGCCGCGAGCAGACCGTGGCAGTGGCGGAAAGCCTGCTGTTCATGCTCAAGGAAAACCTCGATTCGATGGCCCTGGTCAGTGGCTATATCAACCAGATCGTGGTGCGCGGCGAGCTGGCCAGAATCGATGGTTTCTGCCAACGTCTGGCCGACCTTACCGGCAGCCCGGTGTGGCGTTACCCGGACGATACCAACATCGCTCGCGGCGCGGCCTGGCTGGTCGCCGACCAACCCGAACAGTGGCAGGCAGACGAACCGACAGTATTTACACCAACCAAGGACAGCGAACTTACCGACCGCTTCTGGCGCTGGCAGGCACAGATGTTCCAACGCTTGAAGCAGTACGCAGACATCGACTGAACTTCTGTCTGAAACCCCGGATGATCCATCTGACGCTGCTTGCAATGCGCGGCGTCGCCACCTAAGTTTGCGACACCTCCAATACCGGAATCGCTGACATGCTCTGGATCATTCTGCTTGCCGCAATCCTCGTCATTGCGCTCTACGGCATCAGCCTCTACAACGCACTGGTGCGACTCAAGCACAACGTCAGCAAAGCCTGGTCGAATATCGACGTGCTACTGAAACAGCGTCACGACGAGTTGCCCAAGCTGGTGGAGGTCTGCCGCCAATACATGGGCTTCGAGAGCGATGCGCTGGAGCGAGTAATCCAGGCACGCGGCCGTGTTCAGAGCGCGCGCAGCAGTGGCGACATTCCATCGCTGGGCGCGGCCGAAGGGGCGTTGCGCATGGGCCTGGCAAGCCTGTTCGCCGTTGCCGAAGCCTACCCTGACCTCAAGGCCGATAACGGCTTTCAGCATCTGCGCACGCGCATCTCGACGCTGGAAAACGAGATTGCCGACCGGCGCGAGTTCTACAACGAGACAGTCAACCAGAAGAACATTCAGATCGAGCAATTTCCGGATATCCTGATCGCGCGTCTGTTTGGCTTCAAACCGGCCACGATGCTGTCATTCTCGACCGAAGAAACGAAAGACCCGGATTTGACGGCGCTGTTCTCCTGATCGCGGCGTTCAGGCCCGATGCGCACATTCGTCCACTCGCTTCCGCCTGAGCTACAGGCTGCCACCCTGGTGTTACTGGGGCTGGCCGGCGCTTTTGGGCTTTACCAAACATGGCGGCTCCTCGACAACATCGCCTGGATTCGCGCCGCAGCCACGGCTCGGGCGCGCAGCGCCAGCCAGGGCTATGTCGAGCTGTCCGGTCAGGCACAACCCATTCCGGGGCCACCGATCATCGCGCCACTGTCACGCCGCGACTGCCTTTGGTATGAATTCGTCACCTCAGGTTTTGCCCGTGATGTGTTCTCGCTGATACCGCGAGAGCATGGCCGCAGTGAATCGATCTTTCATCTCGAAGACTGCTCTGGCCGCTGCATTATCGACCCCGACGGCGCGCAAGTGTTTGCCGAACATCGCGAAACCTGGTTTGGCGACACCCAGCACCCGGAAATGCGCTCTTTCGGCTGGAAGCTGGAGTGGATGGGCTGGCTGCACCGGCACATGCAATACCGCGAGCAACGCATCGAGGCGGGCGACCGACTCTATGTGCTGGGTGAATTCGAATCCCTGCACGAGGACAACCACAATACTCTGACCAGCGAAACATCGGCCATCCTCGCAGCATGGAAAACCAACCCCATACGCATGCGCCAAATCGACACCAACAGCGACGGCCATATCGACGCCGACGAGTGGGAGGCCGCGCGCGAGGAAGCACTGAATCGTGCCGCCTTGAAACTCCATGCCGAAGGCGAGTTACAACCTCTGCACATTCTGCGAAAACCGAAAAATCCGCGCCAGCCATTCATCATCGCCGCTTTCACCGAAGACGAGCTGCTGCGCCGGCTCGGTTGGCGCACCGTGTTCCACGCCCTGCTGTTCATCGGCGCGACTGGCGCCATCGTCCTGCTGACAACTTCAGTCACCATCTAAACTGGTCCAACGCAAGTTATTCACGTCAGGTATTTTGGCTGACTCTCCTGCGCGCCCGCTTGCGGCAAGATCTGCTATCATTGCGCGCTCTCGCTTTAACCCGGCTTGCCAGCATGCCGCTGCGCTTGCCTGTCGTCCTTCCAACCCCCGGTCGCCGCCTCGCCGGTGCGGGAAACAACATCTGGAGATTGCGATGCCCTTGACTGTGGCAGTGCCAAAAGAAACAGCCGCTGGTGAACGCCGAGTGGCGATGGAGCCTTCCGTCGCCAAGAAACTGGACAAGCTCGGCGTCAAGGTTCTGATTGAAAATGGCGCCGGTGATGAAGCCGGTTTTCGCGCGGAAGACTTCGCTCCTGCCGAGGTCGTCGACAAAGCGGCACTGAATGATGCCGACGTTGTGCTGCGGGTGCAGATCCCGACTGCAGAAGACATCGACGCCATGAAAGAAGGTACGGTGTTGATCGGTACACTGACACCGTTCCGCAATCCGGAGCTGATCACCAAGCTACGCGACAGGAAGATCACCAGCTTCGCGATGGAGCTGATCCCGCGCATCTCCCGCGCGCAATCGATGGACGTGTTGTCATCACAGGCGGCGGTCGCCGGCTACAAGGCGGCGATCATGGGTGCTGACCTTGCCTGCCGCTTCTTTCCGATGCTGACCACCGCTGCCGGCACGATCCGACCTTCCAAGGTAGTCGTGATCGGTGCCGGTGTCGCCGGTTTGCAGGCCATTGCCACCGCGAAGCGTCTCGGCGCCATGGTCGAAGGCTACGATGTGCGCTCCGCGACGAAAGAGCAGGTCGAGTCGCTGGGGGCCAAGTTCATCGAACTGTCGATCAAGGCTGAGGGTGAAGGGGGCTATGCCCGCGAGCTGACGCCGGAAGAACAAAAGCAGCAACAAGAAGAGCTGGCCGACTATATCGCCCAGGCCGATGTGCTGATTACCACGGCTGCCGTACCTGGCCGCCCGGCGCCAAAGATCATTCCCACGGCCACCGTCGAGAAAATGAAGTCCGGCGCGGTCATCATCGATCTTGCTGCCGAGGGCGGTGGCAACACCGAACTGACCCAGCCCGGCGAGACCATCAAACACGGCGATGTCGTCATTCACGGCCCGCTGAATGTACCGAGCCAGGTGCCGCTACACGCCAGTGAAATGTACGCCAAGAATCTGTTCAACTTTCTGTCGCCCATGATCGCCGATGGCGAACTGCAATTCGACTGGGAAGACGAGATCATCGCCGGGGCCTTGCTGACCCGCGACGGCGAGATCGTCAACGAACAGGTCAAAGAAGCTAGCGGAGGCTGATTACCATGATCGAAGGATTTGTTGCGTTATATATTTTCATGCTTGCGGCCTTCACCGGCTACGAGGTGATCTCCAAGGTACCGGTGATTCTGCATACACCGTTGATGTCAGGGTCGAACTTCGTCCACGGCATCGTACTGGTCGGCGCGATGATCGCCCTGGGGCATGCCGACACTGGCCTGGAAATGCTGATCGGCTTTTTTGCCGTGCTGCTCGCCGCCGGCAACGCTGTCGGTGGCTATGTGGTGACGGAGCGCATGCTGGAAATGTTCAAGACCAGCGACAAGAAGGGGAGCAAGTAAATGGACTGGTTTATTCAGGCATCCTATTTCAGCGCGGCCGTTCTTTTCATCTATGGCCTGAAGCAGATGTCGTCGCCGGTCACGGCGCGCAAAGGCATCATCTGGGCTGGCATCGGCATGGTGCTGGCGACGCTGGTCACTTTCTTCCATGCGCAGATTCACGCCAACTATGTGCTGATGATCCTCGCGATCGGCATTGGCGGCGGCGCAGCCTGGTGGTCTGGCAAACGGGTGGCGATGACCGACATGCCGCAGATGATCGCCCTGTATAACGGCATGGGCGGCGGCGCGGCCGCCGCCATCGCAGCCATCGAGCTGGTCAAGGGCGAGCCAATGACCACTACGGTGACGATTCTGGCCGTGCTTGGCGCGCTGATCGGCACCATTGCTTTCTCCGGCTCGGCCATCGCCTTCGGTAAATTGCAGGGGCTGATTCGCAAAGCCACCCGCTTCCCCAACCAGCAACTGATCAACCTGGGCATGTTCGTCGCCACCGTGCTGATCGGGCTGCTGATCATCAAGGTCGGCCATGAGATCTCCGGCTTCTGGCTGTTCCTGTTCTTCGCCCTGGCATTGGCGGTCGGCGTGATGATGACGCTGCCAATCGGCGGCGCCGACATGCCGGTGGTGATTTCACTGTTCAACGCATTGACTGGCCTCGCGGTCGGTTTCGAGGGCTACGTGTTGCAAAATCCGGCAATGATGATCGCCGGTATCGTGGTCGGCTCCGCCGGTACGCTGCTGACACAGCTGATGGCCAAGGCGATGAACCGGCCGATCTCGAACGTGCTGTTCAGCAACTTTGGCGAAGCCGGCGGCGGTGAAGGTGCCGAGGTTACCGGCTCGATGAAAGCCATCGAGGCCACCGATGCCGGTGTGATGATGGCTTTTGCCGACAAGGTGATCATCGTGCCCGGCTACGGCATGGCCGTGGCCCAGGCCCAGCACAAGGTATGGGAGCTGACCCAATTGCTGATGGATCGGGGCGTTACCGTTAAATTCGCCATCCACCCGGTTGCGGGACGCATGCCGGGCCATATGAATGTGCTGCTGGCCGAGGCGGGCGTGCCTTACGACCTGATCTACGATCTGGACGAAATCAACAGCGAATTCCCCACCGCCGATGTGGCGCTGGTGATCGGCGCCAACGACGTGGTCAACCCGGCGGCGCGTAACGATCCCAACAGTCCAATCTACGGCATGCCAATTCTGGACGCCGACAAGGCCAAGAATGTCATCGTCATCAAACGTGGTCAGGGCGCGGGTTTTTCCGGCATCGAGAACCATCTGTTCTTCGCCGACAATACCCGCATGCTGTATGGCGACGGTCAGGCAATGGTCGGTGAGCTGATCGCTTCCATCAAGGAGCTTTGAGCACAGCAAACAATGCCGCAAAAAGCCCGGTTGAGCCGGGCTTTTTTGTGCCTGCGTTCCGTGATCTGCGGCAGGAATTTCGACCCGGTTTCGGCTACACTGATTCGCTCGGAAACGGACACAGCCTTGAACTCTCTGATGAAACACGCATCACATCGCCCCATCCTCGTTGCCTTGCTCCTCTACTCTTTCATCGCAGTGGCCGTCAACGCAGCCGAAGACCAAGCGGAGGCTGCCGACCAGACCGACACCCTCGACACCATCTATGTCACCGACGTGTTGCACCTGAAACTGTTCGAGGAACCCGGTGGCAAGGGCGCCACGCTCAAGACCTTGAGCAGCGGCAACGCACTGAAACTGCTCGAAACCAAAGGCCGCTACCATAAAGTCGAGACCGTCGACGGCGTCGTCGGCTGGGTGAAAAAGTTCTATACCGTATCCGAGCCCCCCGCCGCCGTTGCACTGCCTGAAATCCAGAAGCTGCTGGAGGAGCGGGATGCCGAAGTCGAACAACTCAAACAAAAACTGGAAGAAAAAGCGGTTGGCGCGGGGCTGCGCGCAGACTACGAGGAAAAACTCATCCAGCTCAACGCGGAAAACGTTGAATTGCTGAATGAGAAAGAGCGACTACGCAAAAAGCTCGACCAGCTTGAGCTGGAAAGACTGCACAATGAATCCGGCAGCGGCGGCGTAACATCAGCACAGGAGCTACATCCCGCCATCATCGCGGCAATTGCCGGCTTCGCCGGCCTGCTGCTCGGCACACTGCTTGGCTACCGCCTGTATGCCAACCGCCTGAAGAAGCGCTTCTACGGTCGCAAGTTGTAGACAGGTGTGACCTCGAACCTTTACATGTTGACTACCTGGAAATGTGAAGCCATGTAACACATGGCAACCACCCCAGCTCTATAATTCCGCTGCAACGACTCAGTGAAACAATATCGGAGCAACGGATATGCCTGATAAGAAACAGACAGGGAATGTCACCTGCCCGCGATGCCGCACCCTGCTGACCACAGCGGACAGGATTTCGAAGTCCGCACTACAGGCGCTGTTCACACCGCACAGCAAGCGATATCACTGTGACAGCTGCGGCCTCAAGTTCAAGGTCTTGCCACCGTCAGCGCAGGCGACCACCGAACAGGCTTCCAGCTACGAACTCCCGCCACTCCGGGCTGATGCACTTGCCGATACCACCAGCAGCAGAAAAAGGACAAATACTTCGCCAGACCGGAACAGGTTTGTCGAAACACGGCCTCGCAGGACCCAGCTGCACGTGACCGACGTTCCTGATATTCCGGGAATCACCAATTCAGCCGAAAAACTGGCATTGAAGAAAATGGCGGATCAGAACAGGGAGCTGCAGCAAGAACTGATACGACTGCGGCGGCTTGAGAAGAAATACCGCGAGCTGAAAAAAGCCAACCACATTCTCGCCAAAGCTACGACACAGCGGCGGAACTAATAACTCAAGTTTCGGAGTTCAAGCGGGTTGATCTAGCGCTTCCCCCTTTTCGCAAAGTAGTGAACTGGTGAGAAATGCGGGTTAACAATACCCACACGCTGCAACCCCTGAGAAAGACGGATGGACAACGCTGATGTATTCTTCGGCATCCGTCCAGCCAAGCTAAAACCAGGTTGAAAGTCCGAATTCATACTTCGATCGACGAAATACCATCCACCCAGTGGAATGCACTCGTCGACGATCGAAACCCTTTCCTGCAGCACGAATTTCTGCGCGCAATGGAGCAGCACGATTGCGTCGGCGCGACCTTTGGCTGGCTGCCCCGCCATATCGCCATCTATGAAGCAGAGACACTGGTGGCTGCTATGCCACTGTACGAAAAGCATAATTCCTATGGCGAGTTTGTTTTCGACAACGCCTGGGCCGATGCTTATCAGCGCGCGGGACTACGCTATTTCCCCAAGCTGGTCAGCGCCATTCCCTACACACCGGCAACCGGACAGCGCTTACTTGCAGCAAAGGGACATGAAGATACATGCTGGCCCGTGTTGCTGCAGACGGCACAACATCTCGCAGAATCCATCGATGCCAGCAGCTTTCACTGCCTGTTCCAGACAGCCGGCGAACACCAGTACACATCCCAAAGCCTGATGACTCGCCATGACTGCCAATTTCACTGGTTCAACAGGGGCTACCGCCATTTTGACGACTTTCTGGCGACGCTGACATCGAAGAAGCGCAAGAACATTCGCCAGGAACGGCGCCGCGTGCAACAGCAGAACATCAGCTTTCGCATCCTGGACGGCCACAGCGCTACTACCACCGACTGGGCGAACTTCAGTGTTTTCTATCAGCGCACTTTTGACAATAAATGGGGCATGGCCACCTTCAATCAGGGTTTTTTCGAAGCGGTTGGACGCACCATGCCAGATTCGATCGTGCTGGTATTGGCCGACCGCGATGACGAATGTATCGCGGGTGCATTGATGTATCGAAGTGACTCAACGCTGTATGGCAGACACTGGGGCTGCACCACAGAAATCGACCTGCTGCATTTCGAGACCTGTTACTACCAGGGAATCGACTACTGCATCCGTGAGGGACTGGATCGCTTCGAACCAGGCGCTCAGGGTGAGCACAAGGTTGCCCGTGGCTTCGTTCCCGTACGGACACGATCCAGCCACTTTCTGCGAGACGATCTCTACCGCGACGCGATAGCGCAGTTCTGTGCCCGCGAACACAGCGCGATCGAAAGCTATATCGCTGATATCAATAACGCGCTTCCCTACAAGAAAGAGGCCCGCCAATGAAACCCTATGCAGAATCCTGCGACCAGAACCGCGAACCAATATTCAGTGTACTGGCGCCAGCCCTTGAGCATCATCAACGTCTGCTGGAAATCGGCAGTGGCACTGGCCAGCATGCCGTCTGGTTCGGCAGCAAGCTTCCCTGGCTGACATGGCAGACCAGTGACCGGCTCGAGAACCATCCCGGAATCCTGCACTGGCTGGAGGAAGCCGCATTGGCCAATGTCCTGCCACCCATCGAATTGGATACGCGCATGAGCCCGTGGCCAGCGATAACAGCGGATTGCGTTTTTTCCGCCAACACCGCCCACATCATGGATGACGAAGGCGTCGCCGGCATGTTCCGTGGCGTCGGCGAGCTATTACCAGGCGGTGGGCTGTTCCTGCTCTATGGCCCTTTCAACTACAACGGCCGCTACACCTCCGACAGCAACGAACGCTTCGATCAATGGCTGCACCAACGTGACCCTCGCAGCGGGATCAAGCATTTCGAGGATCTCGATGCCCTGGCAACAGCAGCCGGGATGACCCTGGCTGACGATCATGAGATGCCAGCGAACAACCGGATTCTGTGCTGGCGTAAAAGCGGCTGAATCGCCAGGAATCTGTTAAGGTGCGGTTTTTTGAGACGCACTTACCAAGAGGAACCCCATCATGCACGCGGAAAAGAACAAGGTTGTCGCGATCGATTACACCCTCAAAGATGCCAACGGCAACCTGATCGACGAGTCGAAGGATGGGGAATTCGCCTATCTGCACGGCGCCAGCAATATCATTCCTGGGCTGGAACAGGCACTGGAAGGCAAGCAGGCCGGTGATGCCGTCCAAGTCACCATTCAACCGGAAGACGCCTATGGTGATATCGACCCGGCAAAAATCCAGCAAGCGCCCCGCAACATGTTTCCCGACGATGTAGAGATCCAGCCGGGCATGCAGTTTCATGCCCAGACACCAGACGGCCAGGATGTCATGGTCACTGTCACCAGCGTCGAAGAGGATCACGTCGTGATCGACGGCAACCACCCGCTCGCAGGCGTCACGTTGAACTTCGATGTCACGGTCAAGGACGTCCGAGACGCTTCGGCAGAAGAGATCGAGCATCGCCATGTGCACGGCCCCGGCGGCCATCAGCACGGGTAAATTGTGCCCCGGCCTGCGCGGCCTGAGCTCACGCCGTGCAGGCCTGATCCATCGACCAGAAATTGCCCGTCAGCAGCAATAGCGACAGCAGATTGATGCTGTCTTCGTAGTAGCCCTCACGACGCTGGTAGATCGCATCATACAAGCTGTTCAGGCGCTGCTGATAGCGCGGCTCCGACATCAGCGCGACGGCAAATGGCGCGGCAAAAAAGGTGGTGAAGTAGTTGCCAGTTACCGTTCCGTCAAGCCTGTAACCTGCGCCCATCTGCTTCACGCCAGCCGTCGTCACCTCGCTGGCAAATGCTGCCACGTTACGCAGCAGTTCCAGTGACTGGCCGCCATGCAACAGTCCATCCATGCCCAAACGCAACGGCAGCCGTCCCGCATTGTAGTGATAATCACCGTCATGCGGACCTTCGAGAAAACCCGCGGCGGCAGGCCGAAATGCCATCACGCCATCATCACCAGGGCCGTAGGCCAGAAAATCCGGCAGCAATGCCGTTTCGGGCGCATGGGTTGACTGCATGTAAGCCACAACATCGAGTACCGACGCCAGCACCCGAGCCCAGTTCTCGTTGGGCATGGCCGCAGCGAAGGCACGAAAGCTCGCCGGCATAAAGTCGGAGCTGCGCGGCGTGAACTGATTGTGTTGCTCACCATGGGGATCAACCCAATCTCCCAGCAGGGGCAGATAACTGTCCGGACCAATGGATGACTCATAGAGCGCCGCGATCGATACTGCGGCCTCGTGCCGGTAATCGATATCGCCATCGCTGCCCCACTGCTTGTCCGCCATCAGCAGCGCCAGCGCGATATCTGCATCACCATCGAAAGCGGCGGCATCGCCGTTACTACTCTCGGGGATCTGCCAAGCTGTCATGCGCGCATCGATACTGCTCGGATGCAGCCGTGCAAAACGCCACAAGCCATCGAAATACTCTTGGGCCAGCGGATCTTCACCGGCCATTAGCACGGTAATCAGCATGCCGTAGCCGATGCCCTCCGACACCGTCCTGTCGGGCTGATCCGCACTGAATGCAACACGATACAGCGGCGGCCAGGTGTTCCCTAAACCGACTTTGACGAGATGATCCTGCTTCCAGTCGACATAAGCAGCGACCACGTCTGAATCCAGTTGCGCTCGGTCACGATGGTCTGGCAGGGTTGTTCCCGGCACATGCCGGACATGCTGGGGAAAAGGACAAGCCGGTCCAAATGGCCGGCTGGCGCTGCGGGAACCCGCGAAAGGGGCATCGAAGCTGCTGTCGAGCAGCGCGGTATCGATAGTTGCGGGGATTGTTACCACGCCACCTGACTGCACTGCCGAGAGGGTCGTTTCAGGTGTCTGATTGCAGGCCAGTAAACTCACTGCAATCAGACACTGGGCAACGACGGACCCGAGAATTGAAAATGGACGGCTGACGCCGTCCTGAGTCTTGGAACAAGCCATTTTGTCACGTTTATTATTGTTATTTTTCTACTGACAACTCTCTGGTTGCCTGTATCAGTGCTCTGGCAAGCCGGGAGACTGACCGGCTGCCTGTTGGCTCTTTGCTTCAAGCGCAGGCTGATTACAGCTTATTCTTCCTCATGCGACAAGCCGACGACAAAAAAACCCCCGCTGAGTTCCGGGGGGCGACACGATCCACGTGAATTCTCCTCCAGTTTTGCTCCATTCCGATAGCTCGGACGAGATCATCCATGGCCTTGGTAGCAGGAAAACCATCTCACCCATATCCGAAGGCGGCCAAGCCCCCATCCAAGGCTTTCCCCTCAGATTCAACAACTTAGTTATTGCCGAATCTGGCGGCACTTCCCACTACGCGCCTGACCCCCGTCTCTGTGAGCATGGCATCGAGCGGCACATCCCAATGATTTTTATTGAGATGCTCACAATGTTGTACATTAAAAGCCAACCCCAATAGCAAAGGTTTTCTGAATCGCCAGCGATCCATCCGGAATGCAAAGTTTGTATCGTAGTAGCCGCCGCCCATGCCAAGGCGCACACCGCATCGATCAAAGCCCACAAGGGGCACCAGCACAAGATCGAGTTGCGGCATTGCAAGCTGGTGCCGTGGTTTCAGGAGCGGCTCGACAATACCGAAACGATTTCTCTGCATTGGCGCGCTGGGTCTGTAACGCTGAAATACCATCTTCCGCTGCTGACAGCGGTCGATGACGGGTACATAGACTTCTTTTCCCTGCCGCAGCAGCCCCGCAATGATGGCATCGGTGGGAAATTCATCAGGCATGGCAAGATAGCAGGCCACTTTTTTTGCGCGGCGCAACGGTGGC
Organism: Gammaproteobacteria bacterium; assembly: GCA_026981985.1. Taxonomy (GTDB): domain Bacteria; phylum Pseudomonadota; class Gammaproteobacteria; order UWMA-0217; family UWMA-0217; genus JALSHZ01. Next base: position 15,406 of record JALSHZ010000019.1, read on the forward strand.
CAGTGCCTCAGATGCTGCCAGGCACGTTTAGCAGCTTGTTGGCGTTGGTGAGGTGGGATGGCAGCTCGGCGTTGCCTGAGCTGTTTTCTGAGTACGTCGAGGTCGACCGGGAAATCTGGCGTGGACATTAGGGGAGCCAGCATTGAGCGCTTTGCGGCGTGACGAGGTCGCTGGGCTCGCTACGCTTTACCCAACCCGCGTGAGTGGCCGGGCAAACAAGGAGCGACGCGCCCAACAAGGCGGGGTCTGAGTGTCGCATTGCTGTTTTACCAATAAAAAAGGGCCATGCTTTGCAACACGGCCCTTGGGGTAGGATGGGTACACTCCGGCGGTACCGGTTTGACTTTCGACCTTGAACCGGAGGTTCAAGTGGGAACCACGGCGATGTCTTTAGGCTTCCCGTGCAATACGGTAGTGCACACCGACACCAGCAGCAAGATTCCCGGGGTAAGCAATTAGGCTCAAGGATACTACCCAGCCATTCACGAATACCCCAGAGGCACCCAAATCTAAACTTCCAACTGTCCCGGATCGTTTACCGATCCGGCTAAAACTCCATTTGCTGCGCATCCTGCAATGCGGCTTCGACCTTGCCCTGCATTGCGCTGATACGCTCTGAAACCGTTTTCCCGAAATTTCGGGATTCATTTTTATGCTGCAACAATTCGTGTGTCAGGTTCAACGCGGCCATGATGGCGATGCGGTCTGTGCCGAAAACCTTGCCGGACTCTTTGACCTGACGCATTTGGTTATTCAGCATTTCAGCGGCGGATTCCAGTGCCTGCTGCTCCTCGGGCGGGCAAGCAATCTGGAACTCCTTTTCCATGATCTTGACCGTGACCGGGATGGTTTCCACTGACATCAGTGACTCTCCATTGCCTTCAGACGGGTGATCATGGCTTCCACCTGCATTCTGACCTTGTCGCGATTGCTCAGCAGTTTGCCGCGCTCTGCCAGCAGATGCGCATTTTCATCACGCAGGCGGGCGTTTTCCTGCTTCAACCGCTTACCGAGTTCAACCAGCTCATCAATGCGGTTTTCCAGCCGCTTGAGTGCATGCTCGGAGAAGGTGATTCCTGTGTCTTCAGCCATATGCAGATACTAGGCCGACTTCCCCGTGTGGTCAATTCCACAAAAAGGAAGTTGTGAGCAAAATCCGCTATCATTCACCCACTTTCTGGCTGCATGGACAGGCCGTGGACCTCCCCGATTACGACGATATTGCATTGGCACTCGAACGCAGCGGCGCCGTCATCTCGCCCGCCGAACTGCACGGCATTTGCAGCGGCCTACTGATCAAGGACGCTTCGACCCCCGAGGTGCGTTTGCATCAGATCGCGCTCGGCAATACCGACAAAGGCGACGTTCTGGCCGATGAAACTGCACACATGCTCACACAACTGATGAAAGCAACCCAGGCGCAGTTACAGGATGCCGAACTCGGCTTCGAACTGCTGACACCCGATGAGGACGAGGCGCTGGAAACCCGTATTGCAGCCGCCTGCGACTGGGCCCGTGGCCTGGTTTACGGCCTGGCGGAACAAGGAGTGAAAACCAGCGACTGCCAGGCAGATACCGCCGACTTCATTCAAGACTGCCTGACCCTCGCGAACAACGAATACAGCGTAGATGAAGGTTCTGCCGAAGAAAACGAGGATCTCTACTTCGAACTGCTCGAATTCCTGCGCATGGGCACGCTGATGGCGCAGGAAGAACTGCAACCCCTGCGCGCCGCACCGCGGCTCCACTGAAAAACCACAGAATCCGTCGATGCCACTGAAACAACTTCCCAAGACCGAGATGCAGCGCCGTCGGCGCGCGCTGATGCGGATGATGGACAAAAACTCGATCGCCATCATTCCCGCTGCGCCGGAATGCGTCCGCAACCGCGACGTGCACTACCCCTATCGCCAGGACAGCGATTTCCTCTACCTGACCGACTTCAGCGAACCCGAATCGGTCGCCGTATTCGTTCCCGGTCGCAAGCAGGGCCAGTACATTCTGTTCTGCCGCGAGCGCGATGAGGAGAAGGAGACCTGGCACGGTCGCCGCGCTGGCCAGGAGGGTGCAGTCCGCGACTACCACGCCGACGACGCCTTTCCGATCACTGATATCGACGAGATCCTGCCCGGCCTGCTGGAGGGCCGCGAGCGCGTCTACTACACCATGGGCAAGGATACGCAGTTCGACAGCCAGCTGATGGGCTGGATCAACCAGCTGCGCCAGAGCGTCCGCTCGGGCACTGGCGTGCCACATGAGTTCATCGACCTCGAATACATCGTGCATGAGCTGCGCCTGTTCAAGTCACGCTCGGAGATGCGCTTGATGCGCGAGGCGGCGAAGATCACCCGCGAGGCGCATATTCGCGCCATGTCCAGCTGTGAACCGGGGATGTACGAGTACGAAATCGAGGCCGAAATTCTGCACGCTTTCCGCCGCCACGACACCGAACCGGCCTATCCCTCCATTCTTGGTAGCGGCGAGAACGGCTGCATCCTGCATTACACCGAAAACAACAGCCGACTGCGGGATGGCCAGCTGCTGCTGATCGACGCCGGTTGCGAATACAACGGCTACGCCTCGGACGTGACCCGCACCTTCCCGGTCAACGGCAAGTTCAACGACGCGCAGCGACAACTCTATGAACTGGTATTGCAAGCCCAGGAAGCCGCCATCGCCCGCGCCAAGCCAGGCAATCACTGGAACGACCCCCACCAGGCCGCCGTCAGCGTGTTGACCAAGGGCCTGATCAAGCTCGGATTACTGAAAGGCTCGGCCGTCAAACTGATCAAGGATCAGGCCTACCGCCAGTTCTACATGCACCGCACCGGCCACTGGCTGGGGCTGGATGTTCACGATGTGGGCGACTACAAGTTCGACGATCAGTGGCGCGTACTGGAACCCGGCATGGTAATGACCATCGAACCGGGGTTGTACATTCCGGCGGGCAGCAAAGACGCGAAGAAACAGTGGTGGGACATCGGCATCCGCATCGAGGATGATGTCCTGATCACGAAGGATGGCAATGAAGTGCTCACCGCCGATATCCCGAAAACGGTCGATGAGATCGAAACCTTGATGAGCGCGTGATGAGCGACTATGACGTCAGCATCATCGGTGGCGGCCTCACCGGCTTGTCACTGGCGGCGGCACTGGCGCCGCTGCCATTGCGGGTGCTGATGATCGATTCGCGCCCGGCGATCACCGATTTGGCCGTCTATGATGAACGCAGCCTGGCACTCGGCTTCGGATCTCGTCTGATCTATGGCGGCATCGGCATCTGGGATGCAATGGCGGCGAACGCCTCCCCCATCGAGACGGTTCATGCCTCGGAACAGGGCAGCCTTGGCAGCACCCGCCTGAAGGCAGCCGACTGCGGCGTGGCTGCACTGGGATATGTCGTCACCCTGCGCGACCTGGCCACGGCGCTGGAACAGCGAGTCAGCACTCAGCCCAACCTCACCCGGCTGCACAGCACCCGGCTAACAGCCGTGGACAGCGATGGCGGACAGGTAACGCTGAGCGTCGAAGACGACAGCGGCAGCCGGCAAATCACCACCGCCCTTCTGGTCGGCGCCGATGGCGGCGCCTCGGCTTCGCGGCAATTGCTGGGTATCGACACGACGACAAAGGATTACAACCAGGTTGCCATCGTCGCCAATATCGAGCCCCGCGAACCCCATCGCCACATCGCCTTCGAGCGCTTCGCCCATTCCGGCCCAATGGCGATGCTGCCCCTGACCGATAACCGCTGCGCCATGGTCTGGTCACTGCCGCCCGAACAAGCTGAAGCCATCATGGCGCTATCTGATGATGCCTTCCTGGCCGACATTCCACGACACTTCGGCTATCGCCTTGGCGACTTTCTGAGCACCGGTAGGCGCGACATGTTTCCGCTGAAGATGACCCTGGCACACCGACTCACAGCGCAGCGCAGCCTGCTGCTCGGCAACGCCGCCCACGCCCTGCACCCGATCGCCGGTCAGGGATTGAATCTGGCGTTGCGCGATGTCGCCGTGCTGGCGGAACTGCTGGCCAGCTTCGACGACCCCGGCGACGACATGCTGCTGCAAATCTACCAGCAACGACGCAAACCTGACATCGACGCCACGGCAAACTACTCCGACGGCCTGCTCCGCCTGTTCAGCTACCCCATGCCGATACTGGCGCACCTGCGCGGCGCGGGCCTGATTGCACTCGACCGGCTGCCGCCTTTGAAAAAGCGCCTTGCCAGGCTGGGGATGGGGTTTCGCAAGCCGCTGCAGGGGCCGTTGTTTCATGGGAGGGCAGTGCGGTGATTATCGATGACCACACGCCTACCGACCCGCCCCCGCGCCGAGCGCGGGAGAGGGCGCTGGATAGGCAATAGCATAGACCCAACGATTGATACCCAAGAGGCCACACACCATGATCCATCGTTACGACATCACCATCACCGGCGGCGGCATGACCGGGCTGGCGCTGGCCTGCGCGCTGGGTCAGCAGGGCAAAAAGGTGGCGGTGCTGGAGGCCGGGCCGACGCCTGCGCCGTTCGATCCAGCGTCCGAACCCGACCTGCGGGTTGTGGCGCTGAACCGCGCCAGCCAGTCTTTGCTGGAAAACCTGGGCGCCTGGCAGCGGCTGCGGCGCATCTCCAGCTTCGACCGAATGCATGTGCGCGATGCCGGTAGCTCGGCGAGTATCGGCTTTTCCGCCGCCGAACTGGGCGAGCCGGATCTCGGCCACATCGTCGAGAACCGCCTGATCCAGCGAGCGCTCTATGAGTCGGCGGCGGCACTCGACAGCGTGGACTGGTTCGACAGCATCAGCATTCGGGATCTTGGCGTCGATGACCACGATGCGGTCATTACGCTGGAGGATGGCCGGGTGTTCACCTCGCGGCTGATCGTCGGCGCAGACGGCCGCTTCTCCCGCGTCCGCGAGGCAGCGGGCATCACCGTCCATAGCCGCGACTACCAGCAACAGGCGATCATCGCCACGGTGGAGACCGAACAACCCAGCGACCGCACTGCCTGGCAACGCTTTCTGCCCGATGGCGTGCTGGCATTCCTGCCGCTGACCGACGGCCGCTCTTCGATTGTCTGGAGCAGCAAACGCGCGGAAGAGATTCTGGCGCTCGATGACGAAGCCTTCCTGCATGCACTGGGGGAGGCCTTCGACTTCCATCTTGGGGCGGTGCTGGACAGCTCGGCACGCGCGGCATTCCCGCTGATTGGCCGCCACGCCCAGCATTATGTAAAACCCCGCCTCGCCCTGATCGGCGATGCCGCGCACACAGTCCATCCACTGGCGGGACAGGGGGTGAATCTGGGCTTCATGGATGTCGCGGAACTGGCCGATGTGCTCGGCAAGTCTGCGCGCGACCCCGGCAGTCTGATGCTGCTGCGCCGCTACGAACGTGCGCGACGCGGCGAGAACACGGTCATGCAAAAGCTCATGGAGGGGTTTCAGCTGCTGTTCCTCAACAACATTCCCCCGCTCGCCGGGCTACGTGGCCTCGGCCTGACGATCACTGACCAGCTCGGCCCGCTCAAGGCGACGATGATGCGTTATGCAATGGGAACCATGGGTGATTTACCGCCACTGGCGCAAAATCGATTACGGTAACGACTACCAACCAAGGAGAACCGATCCATGACCGAAGAACCTACCATATTCGCAAAATCACCCGCCAAAGTGACCCTCAAGGCCGGTGAGGAATACTATTTCTGCAGCTGTGGCCGCTCCGCTGATGGCATCTACTGCGATGGCTCCCACAAGGGCACGAGTTTCCGCCCGGTCGTCTACACCGCAAAAGAAGATGGCGATGCCTGGATTTGTCGCTGCAAACACAGCAAGAATCTGCCGTTTTGCGACGGCAGCCACGAAAAACTTCCCTGAGCACCACCTGGCGGTATATCATCCGCAATCCAATCTCGCATCCATGGGAGAGTGAGCGGTCAGTTTTCCGCTCCGCCGAAGGCGCAATTCCGCCCGGAAACGCTCAGGCTTCAGGACCGTGGCATCGCATATTGGCTCTGGAGAGCGGCGCGGCAGCGCCCACCGAAGGGGGTTAATCTCTCAGGTAGCAAGGACAGAGGGGCGGTCGTGCAAATCCATTTGCGCGACCATTCACATTGCCCCGGAGTCATCGCATGAGCCAACGCACCGCCCTGTACGACAAACACCTCGAAGCCAACGGCAAGATCGTCGATTTTGCCGGCTGGGAAATGCCGATCAACTACGGTTCCCAGATCGAGGAACACCATCAGGTTCGCAACGACGCCGGTATGTTCGATGTCTCGCACATGGTGGTGGTCGATCTGGAAGGCCCGCGCGTTCGCGAATTTCTGCAACACCTGCTCGCCAACGATGTTGCCAAGCTCAAAGAGCCTGGCAAGGCGCTGTACAGCTGTATGCTCAACGAGGCTGGCGGGGTAATCGACGATCTCATCACCTATTTCATCACCGACGACTTTTTCCGCATGGTCGTCAACGCCGCCACCCGTGACAAGGATCTGGCCTGGATCAAGCAGCACGCTGCCGATTTCGATGTCGTCGTCACTGAACGCCCTGAATTGGCGATGATTGCGGTGCAAGGACCCAACGCTCGCGAAAAGGCCATGCAGGCACTGACTGAAGGTCAGGCGCGGCAGGCCACTGAGCTAACGCCATTCAAAGGCGGCTTTATCGGCCCCTACTTCATCGCTCGCACTGGCTACACTGGCGAGGACGGCTTCGAAATCATGATCTCCAATGATGAGGTAGCTGCATTCTGGGATCAGCTGCTCTCAGCCGGCGTCAAACCCTGCGGCCTGGGCGCCCGCGATACGCTGCGCCTGGAAGCAGGCATGAATCTCTACGGCACCGACATGGATGAAACCACCTCACCGCTGGAGTCGGGCCTCGGCTGGACACTGGCAATGGTGCCCGAAGATCGCAATTTCATCGGCCGCCAGGCACTCGAAGAGAAAAAGCGCGCTGGCAACCTGAAAAAATTCGTCGGTCTGGTGCTGGAAACGCGCGGTGTGCTGCGCGGGCATCAGAAGGTGGTGACCGATGATGGCCAGGAAGGCGAGATCACCAGCGGCACGTTTTCCCCCACGCTGCAAAAATCCATCGCCATGGCTCGCGTACCAGCCACCATCGGCGACCACTGCCACGTCGAGATTCGCGGTAAACTGCTGCCAGCACGGGTCGTGAAAATGCCATTCGTTCGCCACGGCAAATCCCTGATCGACTGACACGCTACAACATACGTTCAACCGAAAACCTGGAATCATCATCATGAGCAATATTCCCTCCGAGCTGAAATACACCAAATCCCACGAGTGGATCAGCGACAATGAAAACGGCACTGTTACTGTTGGCATTACCGACCATGCGCAGGAGTTGCTGGGCGACCTGGTTTTCGTCGAACAACCGGAAGTGGGTAAGGAACTGGAAGCCGAAGAGGCCTGCGCCGTTGTCGAGTCGGTCAAAGCGGCTTCCGATATCTACGCGCCGCTCGCCGGTGAGGTCGTCGAGGTCAATGAGAAGCTGGAAGACGAACCCGAACTGATCAACAGCGACCCCTATGGTGAAGGGTGGCTATTTAAAATGAAGCTCGCCGACCCCGACAGCCTGGAAAGCCTGCTCAGCGCCGACGACTACGCCGCCGAAGCCGACCAATAGATCAACACGGCGCCACACCATTGCAGTCGCCCCGGCACCGGGGCGGCTGTTGCCGTTTCTGTACAACCAGACAAAATCATCCATGCCTTTCATTCCCCACACGCCCGAAGAAATCGAGCAGATGCTCGCCACCATCGGCGCCGATGACATCGAGACACTATTCGATGAGATCCCCGCCAATATTCGCTGCCAGTCGCTGGACGGCATCCCGCCCGCAGCCTCCGAAATGGAGATTGCACGGGAAGTTCAGGCCATGGCTGATCGTGACGCCGGCGCGCTGAATTTCATCGGCGCCGGCGCCTACGAGCACCATATTCCCGCAGCCGTCTGGCAGCTCACCACCCGGGGCGAGTTCTATACCGCCTACACGCCGTACCAGGCGGAGGCCAGTCAAGGCACACTGCAACTGATTTATGAATATCAGACGATGATGACGGGGCTGACCGGCATGGACGTTTCCAATGCCTCGCTCTACGACGGCGCCTCGGCGCTAGGCGAGGCGATTCTGATGGCGGTGCGGGTGCATCGCAAATCGAAGTCACGCAAGATCCTGGTACCGGCATCGCTGCACCCCAACTACCGCAAGGCAGCAGAAACCATCGTCAAACACCAGGGCATTGAGCTGGTCGAGCTGCCGATCGACCCACAGACCGGACGCATCGATCCCACGGCGCTGGAACAGTACAGCGGCGAGGACATCACTGCGCTGGCCATCCCGCAACCGAACTTCTACGGCGTGCTCGAAGAGGCCGACGAACTGACCGCCTGGGCGGAACAGAACAACACCTTGGTAATCGGGGTCGTCAATCCTTTTGCGCTCGGCCTGCTGAAGCCACCTGGCGAATGGGGTGAAAACGGTGCCGACGTCGTGTGTGGTGATGGGCAACCATTGGGCGCACCCCTGTCATCGGGCGGACCCTATTACGGCATTCTGTGCTGCAAGCAGGCTCATGTGCGGCAAATGCCCGGTCGCATCGTCGGTCGTGCGGTGGATGCCGATGGCAAAAAAGGCTTCGTACTGACCCTGCAAGCGCGGGAGCAGCACATCCGCCGCTCCAAGGCGACCTCGAACATCTGTACCAACCAGGGGTTGGTGGTGACGGCTTCCACCATTCACATGGCGCTGCTCGGTCCTGTCGGCCTGCGCAACGCTGCCGCGCTCAGTATGGCCAACACCCGCAAGCTGGTCGAAAAGGCCGCGGCCATCGGCATTGCACCGCGTTTCAGTGGCGAGTATTTCCACGAAGTCGCACTGCAACTCGGTCAACCAGCGGCCGGTGTCCTGGAGAGAATGGCAGCAAACAATGTGCTCGGCGGCTACGACCTCGGCCAGGTCAACCCATCAATGGCCGATTCGATACTCGTTTGCGCCACCGAAACCAAAACTGACGCCGACATCGACCGCTTCATCGATACCCTGCAAGCGGCTCTGTAACTGCGAGATTCTGACATGCTGATTTTTGAACACGCCACACCCGGTCGCCGTGCCACTGCTCAAGCGCCCGCCACGATGGCCGACATTGACCTGCCCAAGCGCTTCGCCCGCAAATCGCCCACGGGGTTGCCGGAAGTCTCCGAGATGCAGGCAGTGCGCCACTACACCCGCCTGTCGCAGAAAAACTTCTCCATCGACACGCATTTTTACCCGCTGGGTTCCTGCACGATGAAGTACAACCCCCGCGCCTGCAACAGCCTGGCGATGCTACCGGGTATGCTCAACCGTCATCCCCATGCACCACTGTCGCACAGCCAGGGGTTCTTGCAGATGATGTACGAACTGCAGGAGATGCTGAAGGAAGTGACCGGCATGGCCGGCGTGTCATTGACACCAATGGCCGGTGCGCAGGGCGAGTTCGCTGGTATCGCCATGATTCGCGCCTACCACGACTCACGCGGCGACGCTGAGCGCAGCGAAATACTGGTACCCGATGCCGCCCATGGCACCAACCCGGCCACCGCCATCATGTGCGGTTACAAGGTGCGGGAAATTCCTACCGACGAGCAAGGCGATGTCGATCTCGACGCATTGAAAGCCGCGGTCGGGCCACAAACGGCCGGACTGATGCTGACCAACCCCTCCACCCTTGGCGTGTTCGAGCGCAATATCATGGAGATCGCCCGCATCGTCCATGAAGCCGGCGGCCTGCTCTACTACGATGGCGCCAACCTCAACGCTATTCTTGGCAAGGTACGTCCTGGCGATATGGGTTTCGATGTCATCCACATGAACCTGCACAAAACCTTTTCAACACCCCACGGCGGCGGCGGCCCTGGCTCGGGCGCTGTCGGGGTAGCCGAGCGCCTGATGCCCTACCGCCCTATTCCAGTGGTAGCACGTGATGGCGATACCTATCGCTGGCTCACGGAAGATGACCTGCCGGACTCGATGGGGCGACTCTCTGCCTTCGCCGGCAATGCTGGGGTATTGATTCGCGCCTACATATATATGCGTATGCTGGGCAAGGCGGGCATGCCGCGTATCGCCGAATTCGCGACATTGAATGCGAACTACCTGGAGAAACGCCTGGTCGAAGCTGGCTTCGACGCCGCCTTTCCACAGCGCCGCGCCAGCCACGAGTTCATCATTACGCTGCAAAAAGAAGCCAAGGAGTTGAAGGTTACCGCCATGGATTTCGCCAAGCGCCTGCTCGATTTCGGTTTCCATGCACCAACCACCTACTTCCCCCTGCTGGTGCCCGAGTGCCTGCTGATCGAACCCACCGAAAGCGAAACCAAGGAAGAGATAGACGGTTTCGTTGCCGCAATGGTGGCAATCCTGGAAGAAGCCCGGAACGAACCAGACACCGTCCGCTCCGCCCCACACACCATGCCCAACCGGCGATTCGATGAAGTGAGCGCCGCGAGAAAACCTGACCTGAGATGGCGCCCCGGTGAGTGATCTGCCACCAGCAAAAACGACGGGCTGGCAGCGCATAGTCAACGCCGCCGGCTATTCGATCAAGGGACTAATCTCAACCTGCCAGAGCGAAGCCGCCTTTCGTCAGGAACTGTGGCTGCTGGCGATCGCCGTGCCACTGGCATTCTGGCTCGGCGACACAGCATTGGAAACGGGCCTGCTGCTCGCCAGTGTCATTCTGGTGCTGATTGTCGAATTGCTGAACTCGGCACTGGAGTCGATCGTCGACCGGGTCAGTCTGGAGCACCACCCATTGTCCGGCAAGGCCAAAGATCAGGGCTCTGCAGCAGTATTACTGGCACTGATACTGGCCGGCATCATCTGGCTCTGTGTATTGCTGGATTGAGCGGGATCTGCACCACAGCGGCCACAGCATTAGAAACTCCTTATAACTCAAGCAGAAAGCCGGCGTTCTTATTGCGAAATCTTGTTAACTAGTGTAATAACTAAGGGTCACCCCGTATTCACCGTGTATGATCGCCCGATGCTGAAACCCACTATATCTGCGCACCCTACAATGGCCATGCCGGATATATAGTGTTTTTAGCAGACGGGAAAAGCGCACAGACCAACTGGCTAGCACATTATTCCCCGCAATAATGTTGCGTTCATCCCAAAATCAGCTAATATTCTTGACGGACAAGGCGTTATTCGTGATTTATTACGCATTACGTCACATTTGTTTTAACTTCTGACCCAAAACAATTTTCCTGGAAGGGGGGAACCCGATGAAAAGTACACGGATTATCACCGCCGCTTCCGTTGCCTTGCTGGTTGCCATGACTGGCGCCTGCTCCAACAACAAGGCAACGACTTCAGCCGCCAGCGCTTCCGCTGCGGAAAAGGAGTACGAAGCAAAACTCCGCGCTCTGCAAGAGCGTGAAGCCGCTCTGGCATCCAAGGAGTCTTCACTGCAGGCTCAGCAAAACGCCGCAAGCTCTGCCACTCAGGCAGCACCCGAGCCAGTCGCAATGGCCGGTGACAGCCTGTTGCCACCTAACGCACGCCCTGGCGAATGCTATGCCCGTGTCTGGATTCCACCCAAGTTCCGCACTGTAACCGAAAAGGTTCTGGCCAAGGCGGAAGGCGAGAAGCTGGAAATCATTCCCGCCAAATACGAGTGGACGACCGAGAAGGTTCTGGTCAGCGAACCAGGTGAGAGGATGGTAACCACACCACCCAAGTACAAGACCATCACCGAGAAGATCAAGGTTCGTGACGGCGAGACTTTCTGGACCTTCAGCACCAAGGGTCCACGTGTTGCCAATAACCCCAACGCCAAACTGGCTGATGACCGCAGACTGGCCTCCGCCCGTGCCGGTGGCGCCAATCTCGACGGCGCTTCGGTCGGCTCCTGCTTTGCGGAATACTACATTCCTGCCAAGTATGGCACTCAGTCCGAAAAGGTGCAGGTCAAGGAAGCTGGTACTCGCATCGAAGTCATCCCAGCCAAATACGGTACAGTGACTGAGAAGGTCTTGGTTCGCGAGGCATCCGAAAAGGTTGTCAAGATCCCCGCCAAGTACAAGAACGTCACCGAGAAGGTTCTGGTTCGTCCGGCCTACACCACTTGGAAAGTCTCCGAGTGCTCTGGTGGCTCCTGCCTGCCGGGTGAAGTACCTGGTCGAGTCGCAGGCTCCAAGGAGCGTATCGACGTGGCAACCGGTGAGGTCATGTGTCTGGTCGAGATTCCGGCTCAGTACCGCACCATCACCAAGCGCGTCATGGTTTCTCCTCCGACTACCAAGCGGATCACCATTCCTGCTGAGTACAAGACTGTGACCATCCGCAAGATGATCACACCGCCTCAAGAGCGTGTGGTTGAAATTGCCCCTGAGTTCAAGACTGTCACCAAGAAGGTCAAAATCTCTGATGCTGAAACTTACTGGTGCCCGGTTGGAACCAACGGCAAGAGCTGCAAGGCACCGTCCGGCAAGGTCGGCTCTGCAACTGGCGACGCACTTTGCCTGCTGGCCAAGCCTGAGCAGTACAAGACCATTACCAAGCGTGTATTGGCCGAGCCTGCGAAGACTCAGCGCATCACCATCCCTGCGAAGTACAAGACTGTGAAGGTTCGCAAGCTGGTATCGCCTCCTCAGGAGAAGCGCATCACCATCCCTGCTTCGTACCAGACTGTTTCTCGCACCGAGAAAGTATCTGACGGTCACATGCAGTGGATGCCTGTTCTTTGCCAGGTCAACATGACCCGCGCCAAGATCAAGGAGATCCAGACAGCGCTGAAGAAGGCCGGTTACTACCGTGGCCCGATCGACGGCATCGTCGCTTCCCAGACGATTGGCGCCATGCGCAAGTTCCAGGATGCGAAAGGCCTGACCCCGACACGTTACCTCACACTGGAAACTGTCAGGGCGCTGGGTGTTAGCGCTAACTGATATCTGAACTCACGTCAGATATAAAAAGGGGTCGCTTCGGCGACCCCTTTTTTTGCTTGACGTTTTTGCAAGCTCAGCGCGCAAACACCTTACGCAACAGCTCTGTGGTTCGTTTCGCCGGGTCACGCCGGATCGCCTGCTCCTCCTGGGCGAGGTAAAGAAAGATGCCATCCATCGCCTTGCCAACCACGTATGACGACAAGTCGGTTTTCAAATCAGGCAGCATGCCGGCAACCGGCCCAAGCTCTGAAACCACACTGTCATAAGTCTGCACAGCGCCAACCTGTGCCATGGCCGAATCCACAATCGGCTTCATTTCAACACTAAGCTTGCCTGATGTCTTGTCGCGAAAATAGCGCGTCGCCGCGTCGTCGGGTCCGTTCAGGATCGAGCGGGCATCATCGAGCGTCATCTGCGAAATAGCATCGACCAACAACGCCTTGGCTTTTGGCGTCGCAGCTTCCGCCGCAGCATTGAGCCGGTTTTCCAGATCGGTGAATTTGCCATCCAGGCCCACTTTTGCCGCAACCTTCTTTGCCTTGCGAAGATTTTCGGGCAAAGGAATATGCACCTTTGGATCGAGCTTGAAACCATTCGGGCGCCCCAGTTTGCCAACCACATTCTCAGCACCAACCCTGAGCGCCTCCTTCAACCCGGCGGCAATCTCTGCCGTGCCAAGCGCCCCGCTGACTGCGCCTGACTGGCTCGCCTGACGTGCGACCTGTATGGCCTGATCCATTATTTTCGGGTTGCCTTCACAGGAAACCACGCTGAGGCTGACCGCAACCGCCACCAGCACCTTCCAGTTGTTCATCACTCATCACTCCTTCTGTTGAACGGATATAAATCTGTAGCCACTATAGCGCGGAAAGCCAGCGTCGCGGCAGTGCCTACATTTGCAATCGGCTAAACACTGGCCGATGATCCACGCAGCCCATGGACAAGGAACCAAGGAATGGCCACCCGCTTACTATTCGCCCTGTTGTCATGCTTGCTCATCCTCCCGGCATGGGCTGCGCCACTCGACGGCCGGATCGGATCGCCATCACTGGACCACGACTGGCGCAGTCTGTCGACGGCGCAGGGCGAGCGCATATAAACTCCCATAAAACCAGCAAGATATGAGATCATACAGAGAAACCACATTAGGAGTTTCCCGTGACCGCCTGCTTGATTGAACACTTTTCGCCGTTAGAAGACCCTCGTA
>JALSHZ010000020.1 GCA_026981985.1 Gammaproteobacteria bacterium
AACGATCTATTATGAAGAGCAAGACCTGAATTATCAACCCTTTCTTCAAAACTTTTCGTCCCTCTCCACCCCTCAACCGTCCGTCTCCAGACAGCCCCAGGGCAGCGAGGTGGCGTATTATAGAGACATCACTCGACCTGTCAACAGGTTCGCTAACTATATTTTCAAAATAAAATATAGTTAATATAAATCAATGCGTTACACAATATTTACTTTGGCAATTCGTCGCTTCCCGACCTGGAGGACTGGCGACATGCCAGATTCCAGAATCAGCCCCCGATCACTAATCTTTTCTCCGTCGAGCTTTACAGCACCTTGCTTCAACATGCGCAGACCTTCCGAGGTACTTTGCACAAGCCCTGATTCGCGCAACACATTTGCTATCGGCAAACCATCGTCGCCGACCGCAATTGTCTTTTCGGGGATATCCTCGGGCAGTGCACCTTTTTGAAAGCGCGCAATAAAATTAGCCTGCGCCTGTTCCGCAGCAGACCCATCATGGAATCGCGCAATGAGTTCACGTGCAAGCTCAAACTTCACGTCCCGAGGATTCCGCCCAGCAGCCACCTCTGATCTGAGCAGTTCGATCCCTGACAAGGAACGAAAGCTGAGAAGTTCGAAGTAGCGCCACATCAGTTCATCAGAGATCGACATCAGCTTGCCGAACATGTCATCGGGCGCATCATTGATACCGATGTAGTTGCCAAGAGATTTCGACATCTTCTGCACACCGTCGAGACCTTCAAGTATCGGCATGGTCAGCACCACCTGCTGAGACTCCCCATACTGGCGCTGCAACTCTCTTCCGACCAACAGATTGAACTTCTGATCCGTCCCTCCGAGCTCAACGTCGGCTTTTAGGACAACCGAATCGTAGCCCTGTATCAGCGGATAGAGAAACTCATGGATAGCAATCGACTTACCTTCGCGATAACGCTTACTAAAGTCATCACGCTCCAGCATTCGTGCCACCGTATGGCGTGCGGCCAGCTGAATCAGATCGGCTGACGACATCTTCGACATCCAGGCCGAATTGAACACGACTTGGGTACGATCCGGGTCAAGAATCTTGAATATCTGTTCCTGATAGGTCTGCGCATTGCGCTCGACCTCTTCCGGCGTCAACGGCGGTCGGGTCACCGATTTTCCAGTTGGATCACCGATCATCCCGGTAAAATCACCGATCAAAAACAAGATCTCATGCCCCAGATCCTGAAACTGGCGCAGCTTGTTGATCAGCACAGTGTGCCCGAGATGCAGGTCAGGCGCCGTTGGATCGAACCCCGCCTTGATCCGGAGCGGCCGATCCTTCTTCAGCTTTTCGACAAGATCTTCCTCCGGAAGAATCTCTTCCGCACCTCTGCGAATTATCGACAACGCCTCATCGATCGAACGTGCCATACACCACCTCAATCACTCGTTTCTATGGGACAGGGAGCGCGACACCTTACCATGCACCCTCGGCACATATCATCCCGTCGTCTGACTGGACAATATTCACCAATAAACAACAATTCACGGTTGACGTATAATGACTCCCAGCCTACCCTCTCAACAAACGTGGAATTCCTTTCAAACCGATGACTTGGAACAAAGACTTCAAGCGCCCCCGAATCAGCCCCAATCAGGCGCACGCTCGCAAAAGCGGTCATCACCGTTGGATTGTGCGGGGTGTCCTGTTCATTGTTACAGCTTCGGTACTGGGTGTCGTACTGGCAACAACACACAAATCGCTCTCCGTGGATCCGGCAGCAAGCCCCAGCCAAGCCACTGACTCATCGGACGTCATCAGCCTGACCATCCCCGTTCCACCGACGAATCGGAGCGACTTTATCGGCCCCTCACCATTGGGCAAGGCACCGGAGATCGACCCGTGGGAACATATTACGGTCAAGAAGGGGGACACCCTCTCAACAATCTTCAGCCGCCTGGAAATCCACAGCCAACTGCATAACATCACCTCGCTACCTGAGATAAAGAAACTCCTCAAATCCATCCGGCCAGGGGATCGACTCCAGATCTTGAAAGACAATGGCGCGCTCGCCGAACTGATTTACCACAAGAGCGAGACCGAGAGAGTTCACGTCAAACGCGATGGTGACGGCTACGCGGCCAGCAAAATCTCCGATCCGATCGAGCACCGCCAAGCAGTCGCCGAAGCAACGATCGAAGATTCGCTTTTTCTTGCGGGGAAGAAGGCGGGAATCTCAGACAACCTGATCATGCAGCTTGCCGAGACGTTCGAGTACGACATCGACTTTGCACTCGACATTCGCACCGGTGACCACTTCCGTGTCATCTATCAGGAACAATTTGCCAATGGCAAGAAACTCAAAGACGGCCCCATACTCGCTGCCCAGTTTATCAACAAAGGCAAAACGTATTACGCTTTTCGCTACACTAACCCGAAAGGAGAGACCGCTTATTACAGCGCTGATGGGCGCAGCCTGAAAAAGGCATTCATCCGCACCCCCGTGAAATTCTCGCGCATCAGCTCGCATTTCAACCCCAAACGCAAACACCCGATTCTCCACAAGGTCCGGGCCCACCGTGGTGTGGACTACGCTGCCCCCAAAGGCACACCGGTAAAATCGACCGGGGAAGGCAAAGTTACCTTTGTCGGCTGGAAGAAAGGTTACGGCAAGACCATTATCGTTCAGCACGGAAGCCGCTACAGTACGCTCTATGCTCACCTGTCAGGCTTCAAAAAGGGCATCAAGCGTGGCCGCCGGGTAAAACAGGGCCAAGTGATTGGTTTTGTGGGAAAAACTGGCAGCGCGACCGGCTACCACCTGCACTACGAATTCCGCGTCAACAACGTACACAAGAATCCAGTGACGGTGAAACTGCCAAAAGCGCCACCACTGCCCAAGTCACTCAAAACGGACTTCATGACGCAGACAGCCGCACTGAAAGCCCAGCTGGATCGTTACGCCAGCCTGTCCGGGAAAGATTGACTCCCCAATCAGCAAGCCGATTCACATGCCGCATGATTGCTATATCGGCCTGATGTCCGGCACCAGTATGGATGGCATCGATGCTGTCGCAGTCAACTTCAGCAACCCGAAACCAACCGTTGTCGCAGCCATCCACCACCCCTACCCTGAATCTCTCAGCGCACGGCTTGAAACGCTGGTCACTGATGGCGGCCCAACCGATTTCAGGTTTCTGCTTGAAACCGATCACCAACTTGCAGTCGCATTTGCCAATGCAGCAAACACCCTTCGCGCCCAATCCCCCCCAGGCTACACCATCAAAGCCATTGGCTCCCACGGGCAGACCATCTACCACCTCCCTGAAGGCGACAGCCCCAATACACTGCAACTGGGCGATCCAAACCTGATCGCCGAACTGACCGGGATCACGACGATTGCCGACTGGCGGCGACACGATATGGCCGCAGGCGGTCAGGGCGCCCCCTTGACGCCTGCCTTTCACTGCGAATTTCTGCGTAACAGCAAGGACGTGGCCGTGCTCAATCTTGGCGGCATCGCCAATATCACCATCATCCCTGGAGAAAACAGCTCACGGCCAGCCCTGGGTTTCGACACCGGCCCTGCCAACACTCTGCTGGACGCTTGGACGATGCGCCATCGCCACACCACCTGCGATGTCGATGGACGCTGGGCCGCTAGCGGCCTCATCAATCAGCAGCTGCTTGCCACAATGCTGTGCGACGCCTACTTCTCCAAGCCACCACCCAAAAGCACCGGGCGGGAATACTTCAATATGAAATGGCTGGACAACATGCTATCGCTGCAAAAACGGCCCATTGACAGTGCAGATGTTGCCGCCACACTCGTCGAACTTACCACCCAATCGATTGCTGCCGCGCTCGATCATCTCGACGACAAGCACCCAATCGCATCGCTGTTTGTCTGTGGCGGCGGCGTACACAATCAATACATGATGAGTCGGCTTGCAACCACGCTATCATCCCTCCGCGTCGCCAGCTCAGCCGAGGCCGGTATCGACCCGGATCAGATGGAGGCGATGGCTTTTGCATGGTTTGCAAAAAAGACGCTGGCGCTGGAGCCAATCGATACAACTCCGTTTACCGGGGCAAAGGGCCCACGTATTCTGGGAGGCATCTACCACGCATGAAAAAGCCCGCACTCGGCGGGCTTTTTCAGCGACAGAAATCCTATGCAACCTTGGTCATCCTGGAGAGAACGACGAACCACAACCGCAGGTAGTTTCCGCATTCGGATTGCGAATAACGAACTGAGCACCTTCGAGACCTTCAGTGTAGTCGATCTCCGCGCCCGCGAGATACTGGAAACTCATTGGATCGATCAGCAACGTGACACCGCCGTTAACGACCGTGGTATCACCATCATTGATGTCTTCATCAAAAGTAAAACCGTACTGGAATCCGGAACATCCCCCACCGGTCACGAAGACTCTCAGTTTTAGGTTATCGTTGTCTTCTTCCTTGATCAGCTCACTCACTTTCTTTGCCGCTGCATCGGTAAAAATCAGCGGGGATTCCATTTCCTGATCCTGTACAGCACTATCAGTTGCAGACATGGCAGAAAAACCTCTTCAACAGTTATGATGAATCGACTCTAGCACCTGCCTGCGAAACGGGTCAAGAAACCTTCCTGAAGGCATGTTCCCGGCCCCAGACTTCAACCGTTCTCGGCTTTCTTGCTATTGTTCTTGGTGCTGTCGAGATACTCGATCTGACCGCGCTCTTCCTCACGATGTACCAGACTGCCATTGACCGCCGATCCAACCGACATTTCGATCAAGTTGTAGTAGACGTTACCCTTGATCTGCGCGTGCGGGAGCAACTCGGCATGCTTCGTCGAAAATACGTCACCCTCGACCGAACCATTCACTAGGATATTCGCGACAGAAATATCACCTTGAATCATGCTGTCTTCATCGAGTATCAATGTCGCCTCGGGATCGCTTTCTGCCCTGACATTGCCGATCACGGTGCCCTCGATATGCAGCGTTCCGGCAAAATCGACATCCCCCCGAATCGTCGTGGTCTTACCGATAACGGTATCAATCCTCGTTGACTTGCGTGCTTTCTTCCTTCCCAACATTACTCTCTATCCCCTCATTGACGGAGTTCCAGGAGAAACTCTGTTGTACCGACTGCTGCTTCTTCCCGTTTGGTTTTATCTTGACAAGGATATGCTCGGGTTCGAACCCTTCGGGAATCTCCAGCGCTCCTTCCAGCCTCTGAAAGAACTGGAACCTGAACTTGGGTAGTTCACTTTCTGATGAAAGATCACGCCACTCCAACGTCGCACTTTCACCATTCTTACGCCCCTGCAGGCGCAGCTGAACCTGCCCCTTTACCGGCTTTCCCTTTCCGTCAACCCTGGCTAGCACCAGTTTGTAATGAAATGATCGCTCCGCATCTGTCGGCGCAACCAAGAAACTGCGAATACTGATTGTCGATGGCCCATCCTTGCTGTCGGATTCGACCATGCTCTTGTAAAAATTCAACTCCTCACGAAGATCCAGCAGCTCCTTTTCCCGCAATGCGAGCGTGGTCACCAGCTCTTTGCCCGCACTGCTGTCGATCTCACTGGAACGAACAGCCCTGGCCAGCTGTTCCCTGAGTGTTTGATTCTCCTGTCTGAGATCACTGATTGCCTGCCGCAGCCTGGCTGCTTCCCCAGTGTTTTTTCCAGCGCCCGTCTGCGCAAAGAAAAGATACCCCACAACACCAAGCAACAAGACAAACACCGCAGCCAAAGGCCCCAACCACCGCCAGACCGAATGTTCGTCTTCGCGGTAGATTCTGATCACCGGTCTGGGTTTGCGAACGTATCCCATACTCTGGCTTAAGGTGTCAGTGCCACGATATCCAGACCGGCGCGCTCTTCGAAGCCAGCCATCAGATTCATGTTCTGAACCGCCTGCCCCGCTGCGCCTTTCACCAGATTGTCGATCACCGACAGCACGATCACAGTGTTCCCGTTTCGGGGACGATGCACCGCGATCCGGCAATCATTGGCGCCCTTGCAGCTGCGCGTTTCGGGATGTGAGCCTTCCGGCAATACATCGACGAACGGTTCATCGCGATAGAATTCCTCATAGATTGCCTGAAGCGTGTCACAGTCGGAAGTCAGATAGCTATAGAGTGTGACGTGGATACCGCGAATCATTGGCAACAAGTGCGGAACGAAGTCCAGCCCAACCGGGGCATCGATAAACTGCGACAGCGTCTGTCTGATCTCGGGCCAATGCCTGTGGCCAGGCACTGCATAGGCCTTGAAACTTTCAGCGGCTTCAGCAAGCAGACTACCCACCTGAGCCTTACGCCCCGCACCGCTTACGCCCGACTTCGCATCGGCGACGATATGCTCCACGTCAATTAGCTGATGCTTCAGCAATGGCAGCAAACCCAATGTCGTCGCGGTGGGATAACAGCCCGGGTTGGCAACCAACCGCGCCCGGGAGATGGCCTCGCGATTCAGTTCCGGCAACCCATACACCGCTTCCTGTAGTAGCTCTGGGCAGGCATGTGGCATGCCATACCATTGTTCCCAAACGGCCGGATCCTTGAGGCGAAAATCAGCAGCAAGATCCACCACCTTAATACCAGCTTCAAGCAATGCCGGCACCTCTTTCATTGCTGTGCCATTGGGTGTGGCAAAAAATACCACATCGCAATCCTGCAACCGGTCTAGGTCAGGCTTTTCAAAATGCAGAGAAAGATGCCCCCGAAGATTGGGGAAAAGATCGGTCACCGGCCGCCCAGCCTCAGCGCGTGAAGTTACCAAAGACACTTCTGCGTGCGGGTGGCGTGCCAGCAATCGAAGCAACTCGACACCGGTATATCCGGTGCCACCGACAATTCCACACTTGAGCATAGGGCTTCCAGAAAACAAAAGGAGGAAGCGCGCAGTATATACCCGTCACAGATGAAAATCTCGCACCCGGGAAACCCTGCGAAAACAGTGTTAGACAGGGAGAGGAGGTAGTGAACCTTACCCTTCCCTCACAGATTCAATGCTGATTTATCGCTACGTGGCGCTGTGAGGAATGCGGGCTAACGTAGGCTGATGAACAGGGCTGAGGTCAGACGCGGGTAATGGACCTTGCCGAACGTGAAGCTGGCGAGTCCTTGCCAGTGGGGTTGTAGAGGTCGGACGAGGTATCACCCGTCAGCATCTGCATCGCCATCGACACACGTGCGAGACCGACATTGACCAGGCCCTCGTTTTCGACCGTCAGTACATGACAGCGCGAAATGCGGGCACGTAACTGGTTGACCGTATCCTCGACCCGCTGATCATCAGGGTAGAGCGTTCGAATCAACTCGACCCAGTTGTCCGATGCGACACCACCATCAGCAGCCTTGAGCAGCGCCATCATGGTCGACTCAAAACCGGCCAGCCGATCGATGGTCTCCCGCTTTTCGGTCACCATCGCCCGCAACGTATCCAGATCCTGGGATACCAGCGCCTGTTGCTCCTGCTCCAGGTGGGCTTCCATGGCTGCGGCAGCCGCAATACCCTCATCCATCAACTTGATGGTCTTGCTGCGATAGAGTTCATCCATCGTCATTCAACCGCGAGGTCGTTTTCCATCTTCAGCAACACGGATGCAATCCTGTCGGCGTCGATGTGATAACTGCCGCCGGCAATGGCATCACGAATCTCATTGACCCGCTGCTCATCAATATCCGGTGTCTGCTCGGCCAGCTGCTGCGCCTGTGCCATCGCCAACGCCATGCCAGTCAACGCTACCTGGCTGGATGGACCACCATCGACGCTGCGATGCTCACCAGCATCACCGGTTTTTCTCAGGCTTCCCTGCCCTTCTCTAGCCGCCGCGCTACTGATCGACGACACACTACTGATCTTGTTCATGATGAATTCCAATCTTGTGAACTTTCCCTGCTTATCGGAGGCTCGATCCAATTCTTTAGCCCCTGCAGCATTTTTCCGCCCCAGAAACGCGCGAATGTGACACACATCACAATCGCTATATCAGCAACCCCCACCTGTTTACATAACGATGCGAACCATCCCCTTCGATACCACTTCACCGTGAACGATCCGTTTGGAAGACAGATTTCTGACGCGAATCATCTGGCCCTTGCCACCATCTGACAATGCTTCACCTACGACACGCACCTCAAGACCACCGACGACGGCAAGAACAGTAATCTTGTCTCCGCGACGTACCAGCTTCGGTGCCTGTAACATACGCGAATAGAGCAGACTGTTCGCCGACACCGACTGCCGCAGCTCATAACCAATCAGCGGCGTGGGATCTTCAAGATAGCTGCCATTGATACGGCTGACATCCTTGCGCACCATTCGCACATCATCCCGCTGCAAAATATCACCGCGCACCAACGGTCGTGCTGCAACGGCCACCTCCCGCATCAGTTTGATCGTGACACGAACATAGATCTTCCAGGGCTTATCGCCTTCGCAGGCCACACCGACCGATGTCGAACCACGCTGCCGTGACCCCGGTGACCAGAAGGCTTCGAGCGGCGCCTCACAACGCTGAAGGCGAAGGCGATTATCCACAGAGCGAACCCGAACCTCCACATCCTCGTCCGACAACGTCTCATATACAAAGTCCTCGACAACCTGCCGAATCTCCTGATGAGACTGCAAATCACCCACTTCCTCGGCCACGGCAACTTGTACAGACAAGGCCAGAACGGCAAGGAGTACGCGTTTTTTCAATCCCTTATTCATGTTCTCATTCCTTGGTAATTGCGATAGCGACAAAACAGCGTCAATTACTTGACTGCTCGCCGCCATGCATACGTTCCTTGCAAATAGGGTGCCACTACCTTTGTGTCTTCGGCGGCAACAATTGACAGGCCATTTTCGACGGGCACAAAAATATTGCGACCGCCTCCCCATTGCAGCACTACACGAATATGTGACATCAAACCGGGCGGGGTACACCGACGCACCGCTCATCATCAAATTTGTCCGCCGAGACAAGATCGACTCAAGTTTTTTCAATAGGGCTCGCTGCTGGCATGACCATTGCTCTATTGATTCCCGCAGGCTGATGAACCAGGAACACACGCCTCATCAGCGAGCATGCCGGGGCAAGGACTCCCCGCCGAAACACAATAGAAACCGCAAGGACGCGGAGGAATTGATGCCAACAATAGATAAACTGTTCGGAGTACACTCGCAGGCTCTCGTCCTGCGCTCACAGCGCTCAAGCATTCTCGCCGCCAACATCGCGAATGTTGATACACCTAACTATAAATCCCGCGATATTGACTTCAAGGAAGTGATGGGTGGCCAGATCCAGGCGCCCAGCATCAAGATCAACCGCTCACACACCCAACATCTAGCACTGCCCTCAAACATCACCACCACCGCAGCTTTGAAATACCGCACGCCCCAACAGGCATCACTCGATGGCAACACCGTCGAATCGGACGTCGAGCAATCTCAATTTGCCGACAACGCCATCCGCTACCAGGCCGGCCTGATGTTTCTGAATGGCAAGGTACGGTCGATGAAAAAAGCACTAACAGGAGAATAGCCTCATGTCATTGTTCAATGTATTCGATATATCCGGCACCGCCATGGGCGCACAGTCGCTCAGAATGAATTTGACGGCAAGCAATATCGCCAATGCCGACAGCGTGGCAGGTGACGAAAAATCGGCCTACAAGGCGCGGCAACCGGTCTTTTCTACCATTCTCGACAGCATTGGAGAAAACGCCGCACCTGGTGGTGTTCGCATGGCTGCTGTAGTCGAAAGCCAGGCCAGTCACAACAAACGTTATGAACCGGGCAATCCCCTGGCCAACGAAGACGGCTACGTGTTCGACTCGAACGTTAACATTATCGAGGAAATGACCAATATGATCTCGGCATCACGCAGCTACCAGAACAACGTCGAAATCATCAACACCTCAAAGGAGATGCTGCTGAAGACACTTAAACTGGGGAATGGATAATGACGCAAATCAATACCGATCTGCTACAACGCTATGGTCTGGAAAACAACCAGAAAGGTAAAGCCAGCGGCAATGAACTACTGCAAGAGGACTTTCTGACCCTCATGACGGAACAACTGAAAAACCAGGATCCGATGAAGCCCACCGACAATGGTGAGTTTCTCGGCCAGATGGCACAATTCAGCTCCGTTTCCAGCCTCGGCAAGCTGCAGGAAACCGTCAGCAGTCTGGCCCAGTCCCTGCAAGCCGGCATGGGGCTCAACGCAGTCAATATGATCGGCAAGGAAGCACTGGTGGCCAGCGACCGCATTACCCTTGAAAAAGAGGGCAACTCTGCACGAGGCGCCGTCAATCTGCCCGCTGGTACGGGCAATCTGCGTGTTGCCATCACCGATCCCGGCGGGAATATCATTCGCCAAATCGACATGGGCAACCAGCCCGCCGGTTTGGTCGAATTCACCTGGGACGGAAAACGCAATGATGGTTCCGTCGCAGCACAAGGCAACTACCTCGTCACAGCACAATTCGACACTGACGGTGACACAGCCGAAGCAGCAGAAACACTGGTATTCTCGAAAATCGACAGTGTCAGCTTCGATAACGGAAAACCCAAACTGAACATACAAAATGGACAATCTTTGGATTTCGCTGCCATTCAGCAAATCCAGTAACCCCCCGGGAAACGAGAAAAAGATTCCCTAACTATATATCTGATGGATCAGACTCAATAAAAGAGAGGAACTCATGTCATTCAATACAGCACTGACCGGACTTGACGCAGCCAGCAAGAACCTGGAGGTCATTTCCAACAATATCGCCAACTCCAATACCAGCGGCTTCAAACGCTCACGCGCTGAGTTTGCTGATGTCTATGCCGCTTCCGACTTTGGCGGCAGCGGCACTGAAACCGGCAAAGGCGTCCAGGTCACGACCATTCGCCAACAAATGACCCAGGGCGATATCACCTATACCGACAATGCACTGGATCTGGCCATCTCAGGTGGCGGCTTCTTTCGCATGAAAGACGCCAACGGCGGCGTCGTCTATTCGCGCGCCGGCATGTTCGGCATGGATCGCGACGGCTATCTGGCAAATGCCACAGAGCAACGTCTGACAGGCTACCAAGTCGATACCGAAGGTAATGTCCTGCCGACACTGGGGGAAATCAAAATCGATACCGCCGACCTGCAACCCAAGGCATCAGAGAATGTTGAAATCGGGCTGAACCTGGATCAGACATCTGAAGCCATCAACACCGCTTTCTCACCCGACAACCCAAAGTCGTATAACTTCACGACAGGATCATCAATCTATGATTCTCAGGGTTCTACGCATGTGGTCAACTATTTTTTCCAGAAAGAAGACGACAACATGTGGAACTTATTTACCCAGGCAGCAGACACCGGTGAAATGGTCGGCGACCCCAATGGTTATAAAATCAAGTTTCAAAACGATGGCACGATTGAAACCATTACAAACAGTGACGGGACCACAACATACGTTGACAACACCGCTGATCCTGCTGTCAGTGGCCAGATCGACTTCACCATCAGCTCCAATGCACTTGGCAGTGCAGTCGATGACATCACCCTCAAACTCGACATCACCAACATGACACAATACGATGCCGCTTCCGGCGTCAACAAGGTCAAGGCCGACGGCTACTCTTCCGGTCGCATGGTGAGCCTGGATATCGACAAAAATGGCACCATTTTCGGTCGCTATACCAATGGCCAGTCAAAAGCCATGGGGCAGGTTGCACTGGCGAACTTCGCCAACACCGAAGGCCTCCGCCCGGTTGGCGACAGCTCATGGGCAGAGTCTTTTTCCTCTGGCGCGCCAGCCGTTGGCGCCCCGGGTAGCGCCTCCCTGGGTTTCATCCAGTCGAGCGCGCTGGAATCCTCCAACGTCGACGTTACCGAAGAACTGGTGGATATGATCGGTGCCCAGCGTGCTTTTCAGGCCAATGCGCAGATCATCAGCGTCAATGATGAACTGACCCAGACCGTTATCAATATGCGACGTTAATGGCGTAGTGGTTCTGGCCCGGTAACGGAATAATGGGCCGGAACCTGCTGCCATACGGTAGCTTGGGGTAACCTGTAGGGTGGTGCGCGCGGCACGCGTGCCCACCATAGCTGGAATCATTGACACCCCTCTCCCCAATCCTCTCCCCTCAAGGGGAGAGGGAGCTGAACACCGAAACCTGAATTATCAAAGAGGCCATGCGATGGATCGCGTTATCTATACTGCAATGAACGGCGCCCGGCAGATCATGCTGAAACAGGCGACCAACAGTAACAATCTTGCCAACATCAATACCACGGGTTTCCGCGCCGATCTTGATGCCTTCAAGGCGCTACCGATGTATGGTCCCGGCCACCCAACACGTGCTTATACGGAGGACAACCGGGTTGGCGTCGATTTCAGTCAGGGCCCCAGCATCAACACAGGCCGCGACCTTGATGTCTCGATCAACGGTGATGGCTTTATTGCCGTGCAGGATGCCGATGGCAACGAGTCGCTAACCCGCCGTGGCGATCTGAGAATTTCCCCGGAAGGATTACTGACTACAGGAGCCAACAACCCTGTCATGGGAAACAGCGGCCCAATTGCCATTCCGCCCTACCAGAAAATCACGATTGGCAAGGATGGCACTATCTCGATCATCCCCCAGGGTGCGGATGCAATGAGCATGGCGGTCATCGACCGGATAAAGCTGGTGAACCCAGCGCTCGACGGGCTAAAGAAAACTCAGACCGGGCTTTTTCGTACAGCCGACGATGAACCAGCCCTCGCTGACGCGTCGGTCACAATATCGACTGGTAGCCTCGAAAGTTCCAATGTGAATGCGACCGAGGCACTGGTGAACATGATTGAGCTGGCCAGACAATACGAGATGCACGTCAAGGTACTCAAGGATGCCGAGGAAGCCGACAAGACTGCCGCTTCCATTGCTCGCGTGGCATAGCCCCCTCTGCCCTAGGGGAGAGGGAGTTGAAAGGTTGATCGGAATATTAAGTGTCTCCGCAAGGATGCGGACGATAAAACTTCAAAAAGGAATTTGATCATGAACAGAGCACTATGGAGCTCCAAGACCGGACTTGATGCCCAGCAAACCCGCATGGGCGTCATTGCCAACAACCTCGCGAATGCGAATACCACGGGCTTCAAGCGCGACCGCGCCGTTTTTGAAGACCTGATCTATCAGAACGTGCGTCAGGTCGGCGCGAGCTCTTCGCAAGACACACAACTGCCTTCCGGACTGAATGTCGGTACTGGCGTTCGTGTGGTGGCAACTGAAAAGCTATTTACCCAGGGCGGCCTGACGAAAACCGATAACTCGCTAGATGTCGCCATCCAGGGCCGCGGTTTTTTTGAAATCCTGATGCCCGACGGCAGTAGCGGCTATACCCGTGACGGCTCATTTCAACTCAATGCACAGGGCCAGATCGTCACCTCTTCAGGTTACCCGCTGCAACCCGGTTTTACCGTACCACCCAACGCACAAAGCATCACCATCGGCGCGGACGGCACCATTTCGGTACTGACGCCGGGCAACACCTCACCTTCCCAAATCGGTACCATCCAGCTCGTTGATTTCATCAACCCCACCGGATTGCAGGCTCAGGGTGGCAATATTTACACCGAAACAGCATCCAGCGGCAATCCGCAAGCTGGCACCGCAGGGCAGAACGGGCTCGGCTCGCTGATGCAAGGCTCACTCGAAACCTCGAATGTCAATGTCGTGGAAGAATTGGTCTCGATGATCGAGACGCAGCGCGCCTACGAGCTGAACTCGAAATCGATTTCCTCGATCGACGACATGCTGGCCTACGCCAACAACAACCTCTGATTGCACTGAGCAACTATGACAACACGACAAAATAACCGTACAGGTCTTCTGCTGCCCATCGTGGGCCTGGTAACAGCAAGCTTGCTGCTGGGTGGCTGTGCCACCCGACAGCAAAGCCTGCGCGACCCAGCCTATGCGCCAGTCGTCGCGCCCTCGCCCAATCCACCCGCACCGAGCTTCCCCTCGGCCAGCAACCCCATGCAGCAGCTGATGACGGGCTCTATTTACAGCCCCGCCACCAGCCGCTCATTGTTCGAAGACTACCGTGCACGTCGTGTCGGCGACGTACTCACCGTCGTGCTTCGCGAACAGACAGACGCAAGCAAACAGGCTGGCACAGCGACAAAAAAAGCCAGCAATGTCGACATGTCATCGCCCAAAATTTTTGGCCGTGGGATCACACGCAATGGTGTGCCGATTCTGGACACGAATATCAAGGGGAAGGTCGATTTCGCCGGCGAGGGCAGCAGTAGCCAGAGCAACAGCCTGAAAGGCAATATCACCGTCACGGTGGCTCAAGTTCTACCCAACGGAAATCTCGTCGTACGGGGTGAAAAATTGCTGTATTTGAACCAGGGCAGCGAGGTTGTTCGAATTCGCGGGATTGTGCGTCCCAGCGATATTTCGTCGACCAACACCGTCTACTCCACCCAGATCGCCAATGCCGAAATTACTTATAAAGGCAAAGGCATCGTCGCTGACAGCAACGATGCCGGCTGGCTGACACGGTTTTTCAATAGCGGCTGGTGGCCGCTGTAGCTAACGGTCAACCAGATTGTCTACCTGGAACCGCAGCGTCATTCCGGCAGGGAGGCCGGAATCCAGCGCCATGGAAGGCTGCCACCAACGGTAGCATACGTCCCTGTAATTGAATCGCCGTTTCCTGCGAGGATGACGTAAGACAGCTAAGCCAATAACCAAACGCAGATATTCCTGCACGCAGCAATAAAGGTAAATACATGAACCGACCCGGACATTTTCTTGCGGCACTTGTGGTTAGCATTGTAACGATGCTGAGCGCGGCACCACCGGTATTTGCCGAGCGTATCAAGGATCTGGCATCGATAGCCGGCGTCAGGGACAACCAGCTACTGGGCTATGGTCTGGTCGTCGGGCTGGATGGCACTGGCGACAAGGTGGGGCAAACACCTTTCACGCTGCAAAGCCTGAAAAGCATGATGGCGCAGTTCGGCGTCACGATTCCGCCGAATATCACGCCCAATGTGAAAAATATTGCTGCGGTCACCGTGCAAGCCACATTGCCGCCTTTCGTCAAACCCGGCCAGCGTATCGACATCACCGTATCATCGCTTGGGAACGCCAAAAGTCTGCGCGGCGGCAGCCTGCTGATGACCCCGCTCAAAGGCGCTGATGGCCAGGTTTATGCCGTTGCACAAGGCGAACTCGTCGTCGGCGGCCTTGGCGTCGAAGGCGGTGACGGTTCACGCATTGCCATCAATATTCCCAGCGTCGGTCGCATTCCGGGCGGCGCGACGGTCGAGCGCGTCGTCCCCAACGCTTTCAACATGTCGAACAAACTGGTACTGAATCTACACACACCTGATTTCACCACTGCGAAACGGCTGGAACAGTCCGTCAACAAATGGTTAGGTGCCGGTCATGCCAAGGCACTGGATGCAGCCTCGATCGAGATTCGTGCACCGATGGACTCCACGCAACGCGTGTCCTTCATGTCCTATATCGAAAACATGGAAATCGATCCCGGGGATGCACCGGCACGCGTTATCGTCAATTCCCGAACGGGAACAATCGTCATCGGCAGTCATGTCACCGTCAAGCCGGCTGCCGTTACCCACGGTAGCCTCACGGTGACCATATCCGAGACCCCAACGGTCAGCCAGCCCTACCCTTTCAGCAAGGGTGAAACCAAGGAAGTGAAACAGAGCGAGATCAAGGTTGAGGAGGAGAAAAACCGGATGTTTCTGTTCAAGGAAGGCGTCACGCTGGATCAGATCGTCCGCGCCATCAATCAGGTAGGCGCGGCGCCGGGTGATCTGGTAGCCATTCTCGATGCACTGAAAAAGGCAGGCGCACTGCGTGCAGAACTGGTGGTGTTGTAATGATCAATGAAAAAACCGCAGAACTGGCTTCCGTCTATACCGACTTCAATGGTATTTCACAACTCAAGGCAGAAGCCGGCAAACAAAGCGATGCCGCAAAACGAGAAACGGCACATCAGTTCGAGGCTTTATTTCTGCAAATGATGATCAAGAGCATGCGTGAAGCCGGGGGCAAGGGCATTCTCGACAGCAACCAGACTGAAATGGCTCGCGACATGTACGACCAGCAACTGGCGATCAGTTTATCCAAAAAGGGCTCCATCGGCATTGCGGATATGGTCATGCGCCAGCTCGGCGTTGAACCTGAAAAGCACAATACCGTGGACACCGCGAAGGGCGACACTCGATTTTCCTTCGCAACCAACCTCTGGGGCTCGGCGCCACAAAGCCCGACCGCCGGGAAACAGGCCCTCCCCGACTGGAAAAGCCCCGAAGAATTCGTTCGGACACTCTACCCCGCCGCCAGAGACGCAGCCCAATCTCTCGGCACCAGCCCCGAAGCGGTACTCGCCATCGCTGCACTCGAAACCGGTTGGGGCAAACATGTCATGGCCAACAGCAACGGTAGCAGTAGCTTCAATCTGTTTGGCATCAAGGCGGACAAGCGCTGGCAACAGCCCGCCACATCCGCCATGACGCTGGAGTATGAAGATGGTGTCGTGCAGAGAAAACGCGAGCCGTTTCGAGCCTACACATCAGCGGAAGCCTCCGTGCGAGACTTCGCTGCATTTATCCGTGAGAACCCGCGCTATCAGCAGGCACTGGATGCGGCGAGTAATCCTGATGCATTCCTTGAGCATATTCAGAAAGCCGGTTACGCAACCGATCCGGACTACGCCGAAAAAGCGAAGGCCGTCATGAGAAAAGTAGAATCGATGACTAAAGTAATCGGTTAATCCGCCGATAAACGAGGTGTTAGGGATAAAGTATCGGAGTAAAGAAAAAGAGATTCAGCAGCTTCCCCCCTTTCGCAACGGGGGGCCAGGGGGGATTTGAATGGCCATGGGTTCGCAACAAGCCCGTAAAAATCCCCCTCAATCCCCCTTTGGCAAAGGGGAGGTTGTCAGACGGGGGCAGCGCTATGATCCTCAGCGACCTCCCACCCCTGAGGAGCTGCGAAAATTGAGTGAAACCGATTATTTTATCAATCCCTCCTCTTAGAGGGTGTCGCAAAACGACACCCTCGCGCGGCACAGGGAAGTGCCGCCAGATTCAACAACGACTAAGTTGTTGAATCTGTAAGGAAAGGAAAAATCGCACTTTTTCCTTTCCGTGTGTCGCAAAGCCCCGGATGGGCTTTTGCGACACCCTCTCTTATGGAGGGAGGGACAACAACTCATAAAGTGTGCCGGAACGAATCTGGCGCCACACAACGGTCGAAGGAACAGCACCGGGGAACTGAAGAATGGACTCAATGAAAATCGCCATGAGCGGGCTCAATGCTTTTCGCACCGCCATGGGTACCGCCTCACACAATATCGCCAATTCACAGACCGAGGGCTATTCACGCCAGCGCGTCGAAATACAGTCGAACACACCCCAGGGAAAGGACGGCATTTTTACCGGCAACGGCGCGCATGTAGAATCCATTCGCCGGATTACAGACGACTTCACGACAGAACAGATACGAACCCTGTCGAGCGAACAGGAACGCCTCGATGCATTCCACAAAATGGCATCACGCATCGACAGCATGCTGGCCGAAGATAGCACCAGCATTACACCGGCGATGCAGTCATTCTTCAACGCCATCGAACAACTGAACACGGACCCGGCTTCATCGTCTGCACGCCAACTGGTGCTGACGGAAGGAGAAAACCTGGTCAGTCGCTTTCAAACGCAATACAAACAGGTCGCGTCACTCTACGACGAGGTGAACGGAAAAATTGGCCAGGAAGTCGATGAAATCAATTCACTGGCAGAAAATCTCGCCCAGTTGAACGTGGCAATTCTCAATTCTGGCGCGCAAGGGTCAATGGAGACACCTAATGATCTGCTCGACCAACAGGAAAGGCTGCTCGAAGAGCTGGCCGGACATGTTGGCATTGCCGTGAACAAGGAAGCCAACGGCATGGTCAGCGTTTATGCCGGCAATGGCCTCAGCCTGGTGAACAGCGACCGCACCAATCCGCTCGCCGTCGGGCGCGATCCAGCCGACCCGACCAAGTCGGTGGTCACCCAAAATGGAATTGACATCAATGAGAGTCTGTCGGGCGGTACGCTCGGCGGTGTCCTGGACTTCCGCCGGGAAATGCTCGACAAGACGATGAATCAGCTCGGGCGTCAGGCTACAGTTCTGGGCGCAACATTCAATGCGCAACATCAAAAAGGGATCAACCTTTACGAAGACTTCGGCGGCAACTTTTTCAAAGTCGATACACCCAACGTTTCCCCTGCCTATGACAATAGTGGTAGCGGCAAGGTAACCGCCACTCTGACCGACCCCAGCCAGCTGACCACCTCAGACTACCGCGTCAGCTATGACGGAACCGACTTTACCGTCACGCGACTGAACGACAATACTCAAGTCACAGGGTCACTTCCAGCGGAAATCGATGGCCTGCGCATCGAGATTACGGGGGCCCCCAACGCTGGAGACAGCTTTCTGGTTCAACCTACCATCAACGGCGCAAAAAACATCGCCCTGGCCATCACCAACGGCAGCCAGATCGCAGCGGCGAGCCCGATGCGTGCCGAGTCGGATGTCAGCAATATTGGTGACGGTAGTATTTCCACACCCGTTATCCTTGATGTGGGCAATCCGCAACTGAAAAACACCGTCACCATCAACTTTACCTCGCCAACCGACTTCACCATCGACGACGGCACCGGAACCACGACGGGCAGCTATACCAGCAACGATCCAATCGAGGTCAATGGCCTCAGCGTACGCATCAGCGGCTCACCCGCTGCGGGGGACAGCTTTACCATCAAAGCCAACAGTAACGGCCCCTCCGACAACAGCAACAGCCGCCTCCTTAGCGAGTTGCAGATGAAAAAGGTGGTTGAAGGCAATGCAACACTACAGGAAGGTTATGCCATGGTCGTCAACGATGTCGGCGGCCTGACGCGGCAAACGGCGATCTATCGCGATGCACAAGAAACGCTACTGCAAAACGCCCAGGCGGTGCGCGACTCTGTTTCCGGGGTTGATCTCGACGAGGAAGCCGCAAACCTCGCACGCTACCAGCAAGCCTACGAGGCCGCCGCACAAGTCATCGCGATTTCGAAAACCATGTTCGATGCCGTGCTCGATGCAACGCGGAGATAACAGCCAATGAGAGTCACACGATCCTATTTTCAGCGGTTTGCGCTCCAGCAGATGCAGCAGACGCAAAAGAACATTGCCAAATACCAGGCGCAGATCAGCACCGGAAAAAAACTGCTGAACCCATCCGATGATCCATCGGCGGTTGCGACAACCGAAAAACTCGACGCCGCCATACAGCGCATGGCGCAGTACAAGAACAATGCCGATGCGGTTCGTCAACGCCTGTCGCAACAGGAAGATGTCTTCAACAACATGACCGACACCATGCAGCGGCTGAAAGAGCTGTCGATTCAGGCAAACACTGATGTCCTGAGCGACGATGACCGCCGCATTATTGCCGCAGAGGTCAAGCAGATCCAGAACCAACTGCTGGACTATGCCAACACCCGCCTCCCCAACGGGGAGTATATGTTCTCGGGGTCGATGGGCAACACACAGCCCTTCATCCTCAACGACAACAAAGTCAGCTATGCGGGCGATCAGTCGGAATCCTGGGTGCAGCTTTCTGATTCACGAAAAGTGCGCGCCAATGACACCGGTGATGTGATTTTTCAGCGTATTCGTAACGGCAATGGAAAATTCTATACCGACTTGAAATCAGGCAATAGCGGTACCGGCGTTATTGATGGTGGGGTTCTCACAGACCCAGCCAGCTTCACGCGTAAATCATTTGAGATTCAATTTACCGATGCAAACACGTTCGATATCGTCGATCTCAGCGACGGCTCAGAGACTCAAACCGATCTGGCTTACCAGCCAGGAGAACCCATCAGCTTCAATGGATTGAGCGTGACCATCAAAGGCGCCCCTGAGAACGGTGATGCCTTCGTCGTTGCACCAAGCAAGAACATCGACATCTTCAGCATCGCCGGCGACTTCGCCAACGCACTGAAACTGGACCGCTCGAATCCCGCCAATATCGCCAAGGCACACCAAACCTTCGACAGCGTCATCAACAACATCGACAATACGCTGGAGAATATTCAAGCCCGGCACAGCGACCTCGGTGCAAGAATGGGTTACATCGACACCACCGAAGATGAAACCGAATCCGTCGCCTTTATCCTCAACAAGACCCGCTCTGAAATCGAGGATACCGACTACGCCGAAGCCATCAGCAACCTCGACTTCCAGATGAACACCCTCGAAGCCATCCGCCAGACCTATGCCAAGATGAGCCAGTCTTCATTGTTCGACTACCTCCGCTAGCGCTACTTCCATCAATCGTTGCTACACCCCTCGTAGCAACGATCATCACAACATTCATTTCCCGCAGCGAAACAACGTGCAGGTCAACACCGCCTGTCTGACAGACAGGACTTTCTGGGGAATTCGTCACAGGCTTGTGTCAGCCTTCGGCATAAACTACTTCTACCACCCACATCATTCATTTGGTAGAACGGTAGCTGACTCCTGATATCAATTCACCACGCCAAGGAGATTCACATGAAAAAACTGATCATTGCCCTGATCCCCATCAGCGTTGCACTGACCGCCTGTAGCGGCCTGCCAACACAGATGGGGGCTGCCAAAACCAGCGCAACCGGCGCAGCGGCAGGCGCCACATCACAAAATGCCAACAAGAACCTGGAGCGCTGCGACCGCCCGCTCGGTACGCTCGCGCTCGATGAGGACGCCCGCTCAGACTGGTACCGACGTCTCAGCTCCGATTACAAGCTTGGCTCGACCCGCCCAGTTCTGCGTCTGCTCGTCCAGCAGAGCAACTGCTTCGTCGTGGTCGAAAGAAGCCGTTCAGGCATGCGCCAAATGACGAAAGAACGCGAGTTGATGCGCTCCGGCGAGCTACGCTCAGGCTCGAACTTCGGTAAAGGGCAAATGGTTGCAGCCGATTACGCCATGTCACCAAGCATTATCTTCAGCAGTAACGACACCGGCGGCATCGGGGGACTACTCGGAGGCAAGATTGGCGGGCAGCTCGGCGCTGCCGTACTTGGCTCGCTGAAATTCCGTGAAGCCAATGTCATTCTTACCCTGGTCGACAACCGATCGGGTGTTCAGGTATCCGTCTCCGAAGGCAGCGCGAAAAAAGCGGACCTGGGCGTTATGGCCGGCATACTCGGCAGCGGCGTCGGCGGACTGGGCGGCTACTCGAAAACACCACAGGGGAAACTGCTCGTCGCCGCTTTCACCGATGCATATAACCAGATGGTGCGCGCACTGAAAAACTACCGGGCGCAGGAAGCACCGGGACCCGGGGGGCTGGGTACCGGCGGGAAACTACACGTTAACTGATATATAACTACTCAGCTCACCACTGGAATGCGCCATCTCTGCGTCGCCTACATGGATGTAGGTGAGGGGCGTGAACAGGATGCGGGAGCTTTGGGAAATGGTCATTTGCATGTGTAAACTCACATTTCCCGCCTTGATCTGACGCATTCCAGCGGCAATCTGAGCAGTTACGGTTCTACTTGTGCGAACGCTGAATAGTTACACTGATATCACTATGGTGATGGCGTGCCACAATGCATCCAGTCGGATTTGTGGCACGCCTCGTTCGAACGGATCGGCATCCGTTACCCCGCCTTGCTCACCTTGCGACCTTGCACCACTGGAACGCGGCTGTTGACCGGCGTCAACCCTCGCACCCATTCATCAAGGTGATCCTCAAGAATAAAGTGGCGCTTGACCCATTTTTTCAGACGGTCACCATCGGCCGCAGCACTCTCCAAATCATTGGCATAGCCCATAATCGCCTCGACCCATGCCGCGACATCATTTGGCACGCGACGAACGGGGGCATCGTATGCCTGGTACGGGGCGATATCGGTACAAACCACCGGCCAGCCGAGAATCCCATACTCCAGCAGACGCAGATTGCTCTTGGCTTCATTGAAGCTATGAACCTCCAGTGGCGCCACGGCAATATCAAGATTCAGTGATGCCATTTTTTGCGGATACTCGTCGTATGCCACCCAATCGAGATGCGCCTCCTTGACCAGCGGCCGAATTTCTTCCGGGCACATACCCATGAATACCCAATCGAGTTTGTCGGCAGTCTGTTTGACCACATCGACAATGATTTCCAGATCGCCACCGTGCTGCTGCGCACCAACCCAGCCCACCCGAGGTTTACTGGCCACCCCACGCTTCGATTCCAACGGCAACCAGACATCACGTTGCAAACGGTTGGGTATGACCCGGATATCGTCGATCATGTCAGCATAGGCGTCAGCCAGCGGACGGGTTGTGACGATCATTCGGTCGCAAAGCGATAAGGCCTTGCGGAGGCGGGCACGGGCATTACGAAACAATCCGCGATGGCGTTTATACACCGAACTCTTCTCAGGGATCTCGGTAATCAGATCATCGAGTGTAAATACGCGGAATGTTTCGGGCCGATGATCGGCCAGATCCTGTAACAGCCCGACATGCAGATCGTCGATCGCTGCCTGGACGACCAGTACATCTGGATCCATTCTGGCGATGGCGGGCAGTTTCAGTGAAACACCGCTACCTTTCTCCAGACGGCAGTATTCGGTTTGCTGCATCGCCGCATGGGAGATCGCATCGAAGGGCTGAATGACACGATATTCCCCACTACCGCCACCCAACGGCAAACCCAACACCCGTGTGCGTTCGTGGAAATTCACATCCCAGTTCATTGGTAATTGGTCATCGACGAGAAAGGCACGATCCGACGATAGCGCCAGATTGGGATTGTAGGCTGGGTCACGGGCCAGCTTCGGTAGCCATTTATCGAGTACACTGGCACGTGCTTCGTCATAGGCAATCACATTCTCAAGGTATTCCCTGCTCTTGCTACGCTCGTTGATCGTCGCCGTACCCTTGTAGGCCATCAACATCGAAAACGGCGTCCACACGATACGGTAACCGGCCTCTCCCATTCGCAGACAGAAATCGACATCAAG
The DNA here is from genome assembly GCA_026981985.1 of Gammaproteobacteria bacterium. Classification (GTDB taxonomy): domain Bacteria; phylum Pseudomonadota; class Gammaproteobacteria; order UWMA-0217; family UWMA-0217; genus JALSHZ01. The sequence continues at coordinate 23,024 of JALSHZ010000020.1, forward strand.
GAAATCCTTACCAAAATGGTCGGCGTCAAAGCCCCCCAATTCGGTGAACAGCGACTTCCGTACCGTCATGCAGGTGTCGCTGACAGCAGAATAATTCTGGTCGATCTGCGCTCGGCCCATATAGCCTTCACCATGCAAAGTCAGGCGATTGACAAACGGCTTCCCTGCCACATCGTCCATGCCAAGCACGATGCCAGCCTCGAACAACAGTGTCGATTCGGCGAACACCACACGGGGGCCGACCACACCCACCTCTGGACGCTGGGCATGCAGCATCAGGCGGGTCAACCACTGTGCCTGACGCGCCTCGACATGATTCTTCAAAAAGGTAAGGTACTCGCCGCGAGCCAGCATCGCCGCCTGGTTGCAGGCATCGGCCACCGAAACATCGGCGCCCAGCCGTACTACTGACACACGGCCATCATCAGAAGCATCAAAGCGATCATATAGCGCCAAGGTATCAGGGTCACTACTACCCCGGTCGGCGATGATGACTTCAAAATTGTCGTAGGCCGTACGCTCAAACAGCGACCGGACACAGGCATCGATATATTCGAACTTGTCGCGATTGGGAATAACAATCGAAACCGATGCTTCCTCAGCATGGACATAATTGATGCGCAATGTCCCGGGAAGGTAGCCCTCACCAACAACAGCAGGAATGCCCGAACGCTCAAGGTGATTTTTCACTGTCAAGGTTAGTACCGCATCATCAGGAGCCCGACGCCCCGCCGGGTTATGTACGAGTACATCCGCGATATGCGTAACCGCCTTTTCTCCTTCCTGCTCGAGAACCTTGAATATCTGATCATGCATTTCACAGCCAGGCAACGGCTCAAAGCCGCCGTTGTCAAGCAGCATGTCACGCCGCACCCAAGCGCCCTGTCGGCAATAAGGCTTCGAGCGCAACATATCCACATTAACATCGGGAAGAAACTGCGGATCACTACGCTCACCGACTTTATCGACTGTATCCGTATCGGTATAGATAAACCGGGTATCGGCATTGAGATTGGCATAGTCCGCCACACGCAACAGCGCCTGCTGACGCCAGCGTGTGCCGGGCTCGATAAAAGCGACCCAGTCACTTTCGACCGAACCGACCGCGTCATTAACCAGCTGATACGGATCATGGTCACTGCCGCACTGCAACCATTTCAAAACGTCCAATTCCTCCCACAACCTATCGGGCGCAGGCGTATCAGCTACCACGGTCAACCGCCAGTCTTGGTAGAGTTGCTCGGAAAGGCTGTCCAACGTGTCACCAAGCAACGGCTCATCCCCAGGAAAAAGGAATAGCACGAAGTGAAACACCGGCTTGTGGCTCCACTGATACATCATGCGCTCGGCAAAGAGGTGACCGTCAACTTCGCGCAGTGCATGTTTCTTCATCCAGTCACGATAGTGCTCATTCATCTGGAGCGACTCGACCCGCACCTGCAGTGCGGCAATATCAGCCTGATCGTGACCGTCTATGGCCGCCTGCTGCAATAATCGCATGGCAGCAAGAAGCAGCTCACGCCCATTCACGTCAGAGTTTCGGGATAAACCAGAAGCGCGACGTTGGGTTACCTCGAGCAGTGACTGTGCAGCCTCCATTAGCCGCTTACCTTTTGCGCCACCGGAATTTCCCGGGTTGATCTCAGACTCGACCAGACCTTTAACAACCACATCGACGTCGATACCCGTCTCTGTTGCAACCGATAGCGCACGTGAGACCAACTGATCCTCTGATGAGGATGTACTGAAGGAAAACTCGCCGATAGATGAATGTTCTACTGCCCCCCCAGCAATGGCCGAATCCCAGTCGAATGAACGCACTGGCGATGTCATCGCATCGACAGAAAAAAGCCCGTCCCCATCAGACCTCGACGAACCACTGTCGTGTTCCACATACTTTTTCAGGTACAGACTATATTTTTCGCGCCAGCCGTCCGATCCAAAAGCGCCCCCGCTTTGATGCGTTATCTGAATTGGCCAGGTACCGAGCTTCAATCCTTTCGCGCGCGCCGTCCGGCAGAAATCGAGATCGTAAAAATGGAAGTCAAACTGGGGGTCGAAACGGACACCGGAATCGCGTAACAGCTGACTCCTTGCCGCCAGCAAAACCCCATCTAGCAACTCACAGGGCGCTGGAACATCGCCATATTCCGTCTCAGCGCCACCAGCATCAATCCCATGCCCGACCCGACCACTGAGGAAGCAACGATCATCCCAGGTAAAATTCTCATCAATGAATGCCCAGGAAGGCTGACGGGGCAATATCCTTTTATTCCCTGCAACACCAATGACATCATACTCGCGAAAACCTGCCAGCACAGAGTCGACAAAATCATCTTGCTCGATCCAGACATCATCATGGACGAAGACCAGAACACTATCACCGGAAGATTCTTCTATCGCCTGGTTGTATATGGAGGGGAGATCACGTTTGTTAGAAAAAGCAATTACCCATGACAACCGATCATCGTGACCCTGAAGGCGCAGCAATGACAATCCCAGCGCACTGCTCTCCCAGAACTCCTTTTCGGCCATCCGCGTTGCAGAAACTACGACAAGGCCGCCCTGAGCAACCTGTACTGTATCTAAACCTTCCTTGATTTCCATGCACTCCCTCCCTGGAGCTAACGGCTACCCCGATGCCAAATGCATTCAGAGATAAATCCGAACGAAATACTATCGTGCCACCAAATCACTAACTTGCGGACACCTACAACATCACGCAGGCACCGCGCGTACGACATATTGAAGTGGTAATGCATCCTGAACCGCAAGTTCTGGATCGCCACCCATCTGTACGGCAAGCTGACGAATTGCCGCGACGATGCCTTCAAAGTTCGGATGTGTCGATTTAAATATTCTGGGCTTACCCTGTTCCACTCGAAACCCGGACTGCTGAAACAGCTCGACCATCGTGCTTCGTGTAAACCATCGTAAATGGGTACGATCGAGCAAGCCAGAGTCTTCATAGCGGAAATCACCGACATTAAGTCGCGCCTGAATACTCCAGTGCTGGGCATTTGGAATACAGGCAACCACTGATGACTGATCTGAACTACGCTCCCTGATATCAGCAAGAACGCTCCAGGGATTTCTCAAATGTTCTAGCGTATCCCCGAACACCCAGCAATCAGTACCCTCAAAATCAGCCAAAGAATAAAATCCGGGGTCTTCAATATCAGCACAAACTGTCTCATCGCAATACCGACCGGCCATCTCCGCATAATCGGGGTCAATCTCGACGCCTATATAATGACACTGCGGATTGATCTTTTTATACTCACGGGCTAAGGCGCCAGAGCTACACCCAACTTCGGTGATCTTCGTTGCATGCCTGGGAATCAGTTCCAATAGGTCCTGATTATGTATTTCATGAACCGGGGTTTGCTTCATACTCACTTTACTGTCACTCCCTTGACTACCGGAACGTCCGGCCTATCATTCGACTATCATTGACACCTGCCTAATCTGATACAGATGAAGGATAGTAAGACGTTTGACGGCGCTCACATATCGAAGAAATTCCGCCAAACAGACTCGCCTTTACTATCCTGAAAAACAGCCTATAGCGTTCAACCACAGCTTTCCGGCTATTGGTTCACGCTTCATTGTAAACCCAACAATCCCGCCTAAAGATCGCCAGCATCACCGCCGATACCCAATTTGAAACAAGGATGTGACAGTTGCTCACGATAACTGTCATTTCACTGACAACTCAAATACAGGAAGAAAAACAATGCCTCAGACAATCAACACGAACATGTTTTCCCTCAACGCACAACGAAACCTGGATCGTTCCCAGGGTGCAATGGGACAAGCAATTCAGCGTCTCTCTTCCGGCCTGCGAATCAATAGTGCCAAAGACGATGCGGCCGGCCTTGCTGTCGCCGAAGGTATCACCTCCAAGATCCGTGGCCTCGACGTTGCGGCACGGAACTCTAACGATGGTATTTCCTTGGCTCAAACAGCTGAAGCGGCACTGGGAGAAATCACCAACAACCTGCAACGGATTCGTGAACTGGCAGTACAATCTGCAAACGGTACCTTGGGACAGACGGAGCGTAGCTATCTGCAGACGGAAGTCGATGAGCTCACATCCGAGATCACGCGTATCATCGACGACACTGAATTCAATGGCAACAAACTGTTCTCAGCATCGGGCGCAGCGACAGCCGTAGAGATTCAGGTCGGCGCGAACAGTGGTGAGAAGATTACCATAACCAATAATAGCCTCACGGGCCTTAACGCTTACGGCTCAGCCGCAGGGACAGTCGACATCTCAACACAGTCCGCGGCTGAAGCGGTGCTCGACACTGCTAGCGGATCCACAACGGGCATGGATGCCGATATCGGAAAAGTGATTAACACCCGTTCCGAAATGGGTGCAATCCAAAACCGCTTCGAATCGGTCATTAGCAATATCAACAGCTACAAGGAAGGCTTGCAGGCGGCTCGGTCTCGCATTATGGATACCGACTATGCATCAACAACAGCTGAACTAGCTCGGACTCAGGTTCTGCAACAAGCCGGTGTAGCGATGGTCGCCCAGGCGAATCAGCTGCCACAAGGTGTGTTGCGACTGCTGGGTTAATAAAAGGAAAGACCAGCCTGGCCGGTACGACTAGCCGTGGAGTTCACTCCACGGCTTTTTTATTGGCGAACTGGTTTGTCAGAATCTGGCAAGACATGCACTGCACATGTGGAGTCAACGTTACTCTCCGACTACCGTATATCCTCGTTTTTCACCCATCTGTCTGCCACTCAGCTCATTCCTCACCCACCACCTAAAGTCTGTACGCGCCTTGCCGATAACTCTCGTAAGTCATCACGAATGACTTAAATAACAATAATAAACAAAAAGAAAGGTAACAAGAATGCCTCAGACGATTAACACTAACATGTTCTCCCTCAATGCCCAGCGCAACCTGGATCGCTCTCAGAATGCAATGGGTCAGGCCATCCAGAGACTTTCATCTGGTTTGCGAGTCAATAGCGCAAAGGACGATGCAGCAGGGTTGGCGGTAGCCGAAGGAATGACGTCAAAGATTCGTGGCCTCGATGTTGCTGCACGTAATTCAAATGACGGTATTTCTCTAGCCCAAACAGCAGAAGCTGCACTCGGCCAGGTAACAAACAATCTCCAAAGAATTCGCGAGTTGGCGGTTCAATCTGCCAACGGAACACTTGGAACAACTGAGCGAGGCTATCTGCAAACAGAAGTTGATGAACTGACGTCTGAAATCACGCGGATTATCGATGATACCGAGTTCAACGGCACCAAGTTATTCGCTGCTGACGCGACTGCCACGATTCAGGTAGGTGCAAATAGCGGCGAAAAAATTGATATTACCTTGGGCACACTGACTGGCCTGCAAGCTTATGGCAGTGCGACAGGAACCGTCGATATCAGTACCGTGGGGGCTGCAGAAGCAGTGCTCGCCGCGACCGGCGGCATGAACAAAGACATCGAAGACGTCATTACCGCTCGCTCCAAAATGGGTGCGGTACAAAACCGTTTCGAGTCTGTGATCAGCAACATTAACAGCTACAAGGAAGGTCTTCAGGCCGCACGTTCTCGCATCATGGATACCGACTATGCATCAACCACCGCCGAACTCGCTCGTACACAAGTGTTGCAGCAGGCTGGTGTCGCTATGGTTGCCCAAGCAAACCAGATTCCTTCTGGGGTGCTTCGTCTCGTCGGTTAACTGACAGGCTCCTTTCCAGTAGCTCAAACCGGCTCCAGGATCCCCCTGGAGCCGGATTCTTAACGGTGCGTCCCTCTGTATCGTTTCTCTTTTATACTTTCCGATTCGATTGGAAGACTAAGCAACACCGTGTACCCTGCCCCCCCCAGACTTACTAACTCGGCAAAAATGCACCCGACATCCTGTGCTATAATTCAGCACCATGAACAAACAAGATGGAAGAGCACTCTCACACTCTGTTCGGGAAGAAATTCGCAAGCGCGCCGTGGCACGCG
>JALSHZ010000021.1 GCA_026981985.1 Gammaproteobacteria bacterium
ATACGAGGGTCTTCTAACGGCGAAAAGTGTTCAATCAAGCAGGCGGTCACGGGAAACTCCTAATGTGGTTTCTCTGTATGGTCTCATATCTTGCTGGTTTTATGGGGGTTTATATGCGCTCGCCCTGGGCCAGCACCCACGGCTAAGTCACACTCCCATCAAACCCACGTAAAAACAAAAGGGTATGCCAGCAGTCTGGACGATGACTACAATCTGGTCTCAAACCCTACGCACCAGCAGCAGGCCTCAGTCGAAGTTTCTGGGGCGCCTCAGCCCGTCATCCTCGCAGGACGCGGGGATCCAGCCACAGGGATGTGAACCACCGTCGTAGTTGCCCTCCCTGGCACTGGATTCCGGCGTCCATGCCGAAATGACGCCACTTGGCACAGGAGATCACGCCCGACAGGTGCCTGCGGATAACCGGGGGTATTGACGGGTGGAAAGCTGGGCTGGTGAATCGGGGTAGCGTGAATTCGCCGTGGGCCAGCACCAGCCCGCCCCCCTTCCTGCTACAATTCCGCTTTTGGTTTTTCACACGTTGCCATGCTGCTCTCCCACCGCTACAACTTCCTTTTCGTGCACATCGCCAAGACCGGAGGGACCAGCGTGCGCGCGGCGCTGAACAAGTTGCGCTGGCGCGATCCGATGTATGCACTGATGTTTCCCTGTCACAAGCTCAGTCAGATCAGCGGGCATCGCCTCGGCACCAAGTTTCCGCGTCACAGCAAGATCATTGCCGCGAAGGAAATGCTGCCGGAGGAATTTTTTCAGCAGCTCTACAAGTTCGCCTTTGTGCGCAATCCCTGGGACCTGCAGGTCAGTTCGTTTCACCATATTCGTCGTGAACGGCCACAGGTGATGAACGGCATCGATGATTTCAACGACTTCATGCGCTGGAAATTCGATCCTGAGCGGCCTTACCAGTATCACATCGACACATCATTGCAGCTACAGAGCGATTATCTGATCGATCTGCATGGCAAGCTGCTGACCGATTTCATCGGCCATACTGAACGGCTACAGCAGGATTTCGACGAAGTCTGCGACAATATCGGCATTCCCCATGTGGAACTGCCGCGCAAACGTGCAGCCAAAGACCGGAAAAAGGATTTCCGCAGCTACTACACCGATGACACAGCCGAAATGGTGGCACAGCATTTTTCCCGCGATATCGACATGCTCGGTTATCGCTTCGACCCGACTTGACCGGCAAGCCATGCAGCGCATTCTCCTGATCCGTCTCAGCGCCATTGGTGACATCGTCTTTGCGTCACCTGTCATTCATGCATTACGACGGCGCTACCCGGAAGCCCATATCGCCTGGCTCACCGAGCCCGCACAGGCGCAGTTGCTGGAACACCACCCCGGCCTGGACGAGGTCATCGTCTGGCCAAAAGCCAAATGGAAACAGCTGTGGAAAGCACGCAAGCTGCGCACCCTGCTGCATGAATACCGCATTTTTTCCGCCAACCTGAAAGCACGCCAGTTCGATACCGCGATCGATATGCAGGGCCTGCTGAAAAGCGGCATCTGGGCGCGCATATCACGCGCATCGGAGCGTATCGGGCTGGGTTCACGCGAGGGCAGTCAGTATTTGATGACGCGGGTCATCGAAAAAGGCGGCGACGCGGCCATGATCGGTTCCGAATACCGCTATCTCGCGACAGAACTGGGACTGAATACCACCCCCTTTCCAATGCAGGTGCAAAGCGATTTGCGTTCCCTGCGTCGTGCCGAGACGATGATCGAAGAAAACGGCCTCAGCGATGGCTTTGCCGTTATCTGCCCCTTCACTACCCGACCACAAAAACACTGGTTCGACGATGCCTGGCGGACACTGATCCCGATGATTCACGAACAGCTCAAGATGCCCGTCGTCATGCTGGGCGGGCCAGGCGACACCGACGCGGCGAAAAACATCAGCGACGGCATCGACATCATCGACCTGACCGGCACGACCTCCCTGCTGGAAGCCAATGCGCTGATCAGCCGCTGCGCACTCCTGATCGGCGTCGATACCGGCCTCACCCATTTAGGTAGCGCCTGGGAAAAACCCACGGTCGCCCTGTTCGGCTCGACCTGTCCCTACCTGAAAACCGACAGCCCGCGCACCCGCATCATCTGGCACGCGCTTGACTGCTCCCCCTGCCGCCGTAACCCCAGCTGCAACGGGCAATTCACCTGCCTGCGCGACATCACGGCGGGCGAGGTGCTGAAAGAAGCGCAGCAGGCGCTGGCTGCGTGAAGATCCTGCATGTCGAAACCGGCCGCCATCTCTATGGTGGCGCCCGCCAGGTAGCGTGGATTATCGAAGGATTGCAGCGCCATGGCATCGACAACCTGCTCGCCGCACCCGCCGACAGTGCCATCCTCGCTACCGCATCGGCGCATTGCAGCGACGCGATTCCGCTGCAAACCCGTAAAGGCAGCGGCTTCGCGCTCTATCGTGAACTGATTGCCGCCATCCATCATCATCGTCCCGACCTCATCCATGTTCACAGCCGCCGCCTTGCCGCCGATTTCTGGGGCGGTCTGGCGGCTCGACGACTGGGTATTCCCGCCGTGCTTTCCCGCCGCGTCGACAACCCAGAAGCTCGCTGGCTGGCCGCCATCAAGTACGGTCTGTTCGACCACATCATCACCATTTCGGATGGCATTCGCCGGGTACTGCTCAGCGAAGGCGTGCCAGCCGCGAAGCTGACGACGGTGCGCAGCGCCATCGACATCGCTGCCTTCAACCACCGCTGTGATGCCAAGGCTTTTCGCCAGACTTTCGTGCTGGATGAGAATGCCATCGTGATCGGCGTTATCGCTCAATTGATCCCGCGCAAGGGCCATCGCTACCTGCTCGACGTGCTACCGCAAATTGCCGAACAACATCCGATGCTCAAGGTGATTTTCTTCGGCCAGGGCGCGGAAGAGTCTGCACTGAAAGAAGCTGTGACACAGGCGGGTCTGGAACAGGTCGTCCAGTTCGCCGGTTTTCGTGACGACCTGCCCCGCTGGCTAGCCTGCCTCGATCTGGTGGTCCACCCCGCCGACATGGAAGGCCTTGGCATTTCGCTGATCCAGGCGGCTGCCTGCCGGGTGCCGATCATCGCCAGCCGTGCTGGCGGCATCCCCGAGATCGTCCACGATGGCAACAACGGCATACTGATCGAGCCCGGAAACCGCGAGCAGCTGGCAACAGCACTACGCACGCTGTTGGGAGATCCAGCGCAGCGTCGCCGCATGGGAGACAATGGCCGCCGACTGGTGGAACAGGCTTTTTCCATCGAGCAAACCGTCAGCGGAAACCTCGCCATCTACCGGCGACTGTTGGCAATATGAGTCGTTTTCTCTACAGCACGCTGCTCTACCTGCTGACGCCACTACAATTTCTCAAGCTGTGGCTGAGGGGACGCAAGCTGCCCGCCTATCGTCAGCGCTGGCGTGAACGCTTGGCGCTCGGCCCCAAGCCCGACGCCGTGCCAAGAATCTGGCTGCATGCAGTTTCGGTGGGTGAGACCATCGCCGCCGGGCCGCTGGTCAAAGCACTGCTTGAGCGTTTTCCTGATCACCGTCTGCTCGTGACCTCCACCACGCCCACCGGCTCGGATCAGGTTCGGCGTCAGTTCGGCGAGGCCGTGGAGCATTGTTATTTCCCCTATGACCTGCCGGGGACGATCAAGCGGTTTCTGCGCCGATACCAGCCGGATGCACTGATCGTCATGGAAACCGAACTGTGGCCCAACTGTTTTTTTCACTGCCATCGGCGCGGCATTCCCATCATCGTTGCCAATGCCCGGCTGTCGCCGCGCTCCTTCGCCAGCTACCGGCGGTTTCTGCCACTGGTCACGCCGACGTTGCGCAACGTGGATGCCATTGCAGCCCAAAGCGAGGACGACCGTGCCCGCTTTATTGCGCTCGGCGCTCCACTCCGACAGGTTTTCAACAGCGGCAATATCAAGTTCGATCTGAACCTCGACGAGGATGCCCTCAAAGCCGGAAAAACACTGCGGCAACAATTCGGCGACCGGCCCGTGTGGATCGCTGCCAGCACCCATGACGGTGAAGAGGCGATCATGCTCGAAGCGCACCAACAACTCCGTGAGCGCTTGCCCGATGCACTGCTGATCCTCGTTCCGCGCCATCCGCAGCGCTTCGATGAAGTCGCGCAGCTCTGCGCAGGCCACGGCATGACGATCAGCCGGCGCAGCGAAGGGATCTACCCTGACGAGGATACCGCCGTTTATCTCGGTGACACCATGGGAGAGCTAATGACAATGTTCGCCGCCGCCGACATCGCCTTCGTCGGCGGCAGTCTCAACGACACCGGCGGTCACAACCCGCTGGAACCCGCCAGCCTCGGCCTGCCGGTTTTGACCGGGCCAACCATCCACAATTTTTTGGATATTTATGCAAGCCTCATCGACGCGGGCAACGCCGAGGTCATCGACAACGCGGCAGCATTGAGCGCAGGCATCGAGCGACTGCTGAAAAACGATAATGAAAGAAGGCGACGGGGAGAAAAAGGGCGCAGCCTGATTGCAGCCAGCCGAGGGGCAACCGATGCCATTCTCTCGCTGGTCGAAAAGGCGCTGTCATCGCAGGATACGAAAATCTGACATGCCAGGATCGTCAGCAGACACCTTGGTCACATCATCGACCCGCGCCATCGGCGGACCATGCTGCAACCACGCCTCCAATGCAGCCAGGCCGTCCGGATCGCCGCAGGCCAGCACTTCAACCCTGCCATCCGGCAAATTACGCGCATAACCGAAAAGACCATGTCGCCGCGCCGACTGGCCCGGATTTCTCACCAGTTCACTACTGCGACCGATCAATGCGGCGCGCTGACTGGCGTTCACTCGGTCGGGCTGCTCAACGTAGTATCAACTACGCCTGCGCGGCCCTCGGTCGCGAACGCCAGCCATCACACCACCTTGAGCGGCCTCGCGACGCGACCCGGTGAGAAATCCGGGCCTCGACCGTGGACTGACGAAACCAAACACCCTGAACACGACCGGAGATGTGGTAGAGAAAACAGGCCACAGCTGCACTCAATCGCGACCCACACCCACCAGCCAGACGCCGAGCGCGCCAAGCACCATCCACAGCACCATGACGCCACTGCCGATCGCCTCGCCAATGGGCTGCTGATAGACCAGCACCAGCAAGGAGGCGAGTAAACAAAGGGAGCCTGCAACGAGTTTCAGCTTTTGCATATCCATTGGCATCAACCCGGCGGCCATCCCATGGCGCGTCCGCCCAGGATGTGAAGGTGAATATGAAAAACCGTTTGCCCCGCGCCTTCGCCGCAGTTCATTACCGTGCGGTAGCCGGTATCAGCAATACCTTCCAGCGCCGCCACTTCCTTCGCTGCGAGAAAAAGTTTGCCGAACAGCGCGGCATCCTGTTCCTGAAGGTCATTGATGGTGGCGATATGACGGCGCGGGATTGCGAGCAAATGGGTCGGCGCTTGTGGATTGAGATCACGGAAAACGACGACATCATCGTTTTCCAGCAATTTTTCAGCAGGGATTTCGCCTGCGGCTATCTTGCAGAAAATGCAGTCGGTCATTGGTTTTGTCTCAGCTGTTGTTGGTTGAGATTGGGCCGGCAGCACGGTGGGTACGCTACGCGCGCACCACCCTACCGCTACTGATAGCGCCCTTTTTTGGAAAAGGGGGAAGCTGTCTGCCATGTAGTATTGTAACTACTCAGCTCACCACTGAAACAGGCCATCTCTGCGTTGGGAAATGGTCATTTACCCGTGTAAACTCACATTTCCCGCCTTGATCTGACGCGTTTCAGCGGCAATCTGAGCAGTTACGTAGTATTTTTGTAACTACTCAGCGCCCCAGCCCGCTGCGCGGGCACACACCGAAAAGTAACGAAATGATACTGAGCCAGCCATTCAATAGCCACCCGGCCACTTGGTTTTTTTTCCCCTTCACACGCGCCGCTGACGGGTGCGCTTGGAGGGGGCAACCGGCCATGGATGGCCGGTTGAAGCTTGCGCGGCAGGAAGCCGCTCAAGCTGACCCCGGAAGGCGTGCCCGGCAGCGGAATCAAGCGTGTGTTGGGGCGTCCTTGATGTACAGGGATGTACGAATACCGCGATTGCAGGATGCAATGGAGCGGTGCTTTGGGTTCCGTTTTTTGGACGAGCAAAAAATGGAACTCGCGCTGTGCGAGAATGGGTTGGAAGAATCGTAGCATTGATGAGCGCGAAACCTATACCACCTCGCTTGATACGAATGGTGAGGACAACAAGCAGGAGATCAGGTTTGTTGCCCTCAGCACTTGGAAAGCGTGGTGGTATTGTTTCGTGGCCTATCAAGCTTTGCTGCTTCCGTCTCGGCCTTTTGCCATGGCCCCGAGTACCTTTTTGTCAACAGCAACAAAAAGGTACCAAAGCGCCGCTCTCTTGCATCCTGCAATCGCGGCATTTGTACATCCATGTACATCAATGCCGCCCCGATTCCCCGCTGGTTCCTGCGCTTCTCGGCCCAGCCGGGGGTCGGCCGACACGTCCCTTCGTGACGGCCGACGCAGGCCATCCATGGCCTGCCCCTGCGGGCTGGTCCCGGCTGAGCCTGCGATGCTCGGGCGGGCAAAGGGGATATCAGTGGTTACCATGCGACGGGTTTGGTGGGAAGTTACTTGGAAGAGCAATGCCCGTAACTGCTCAGATTGCCCCCGTTTTGCGTCAAATCAAGGCGGAAGCGCGGACGACTCCATGGATGAAGGAGGTAGGGCGACGCAGGATGCCAAAGCCGAGTTTACAAGTGTAAATGAGCACTTCCAACGCAGAGTTGGCGCAAATAAGGGGGTAAGCTGAGCAGTTACGTATTTTTTCAGCAATGGCACTGCCCCTAAACCTGATTCAATAGCTCGTCCGTCCCTCGAAGGCATGCGTCAGCGTTTGGCTGTCGATATATTCGAGTTCACCACCAAACGGGACGCCGTGGGCAATCCGGCTCGTTTTGACATTGTTGGCACGCGCCATTTCGGAAATGTAATGCGCCGTCACCTCACCTTCGACCGTTGGGTTGGTGGCAAGAATTATTTCGCTGACTTCCTTGCTGCGAAAACGTTTTTCCAGCTCGTCGAGACCCAGTTCTTCGGGTCCGATGCCGTCGAGCGGAGAAATGTGCCCCATCAACACGAAGTAATAGCCGCGAAAAGCGCCAGACTGTTCGATCGCCAGCACGTCTGACGGGCTTTCGACGACACACAGCAGTTGCGCATTGCGCCCGGGGTTGCTGCAGATGTCGCAGACTTCTTTTTCGGTCAGCGTGCGACATTGGCTGCAACGGCCAATTTTTTCCATCGCCTCGGCGAGCGTTGCGGACAGCCGCCGGCCGCCGTTTCGGTCCCGCTCCAGCAGATGAAATGCCATGCGCTGCGCAGTCTTCGGCCCGACGCCGGGCAGGCAACGGAGCGATTCCATCAATTGTTCCAGCAGTGAGGTCGGTGCCATCGCCATGCAGTTGTTGCGTTGATCAGAACGGCAGGTTCAAACCAGCCGGCAAACCGGCGGTTACGCTGGCCATTCTTTCCTTGGTTTCGGCCTCGACCTTGGCGACCGCATCGTTGACGGCGGCGGCAATCAGGTCTTCGAGCATTTCCTTATCGTCGCCGATCATGGTGTCATCGATGGTGACACGCTTGACGGCGTGCTTACCGGTCATCACGACAGTTACCATGCCGCCACCAGCCTGGCCGGTCACTTCCAGCAACGCGATTTCTTCCTGGGCCTTTGCCATGCTTTCCTGCATTTTCTGGGCCTGCTTCATGATATTGCCAAGTCCACCTTTCACGGGCTCACCTCTTCTCTGATGTCATTAAATGGGTTTGATCGAACCTGGTACCACTTCGGCACCCAGGTTTTCTTTCAGTTGTTCCACCACCGGATCGGAGGCGATAGCTGCTTCCGCTTCCAGCTGGCGTTGTTCATTTTCCCGTTTCTCTTTTGCCGCGGGAGAATCGGGGTCTTCCTCGGTCAGCAGTATTTTCAGCTTGACCGGTTTGTTGAAATATTCGCTGAGCGCCTTTTCCAGTTTGGCGGTCACGCTATCATTTTTCAGGCTGTCGTGACGCTGCGACAATGCCAGCAGCACGACGCCGTCAGAAACATCCTGGAGCGTGCAGTGACTGGCGAACATCTTGGTCATGCCCGTCAGGCCGAGATGCGGGAGTATCTCGTCCCAGGAGGCAGCAGCAGGATTCGCCGGCACAGGCCTGGGCGCGGATGCCGCCGACGCGCTGGCATCCACAACGGGTTTTTCTACCGCAGCTGGGGCGGGTACGGGCGCTGTGGTTTGCGGCTTTTGCTGCGGCACCGCCGGCGTTGCCGCTGCCTGTGGCTTGACGGCTTCGCCATCCGCAGGCCGAAATGCCAGCATCCGCAACAGCGCCATTTCCAGGCCATTGCGCTGATCGGGAATCAGCGGCAAATCGCGCCGCGCCCGCACGGCAATTTCATAGTAAAGCTGGATATCTTCCGGGGTGGTGATCCGCGCGATTTCACTGATCGCCTCCACGTCCACACCACGCAGCGCAAGGCTGTCGGGGATGTGCTGCGCCAGCGCAAGATCGTGCAGCAAGGTGATGATACCGGCGAGCACTTGATCATAATCTGGCGCCATTTCGGCCAGCGCATCCACCAGCGTCATGACTTCGGCGGCATCGCCCTGGGCCACCGCCTGCAACATTTTTTGCAGATGCTGGCGCGACACGCTGCCGAGCATCTGCCCGATTTCATCATCCTTCACCACGCCATTGCCGAAGGCGATGGCCTGATCCAGCAGACTCAAGGCATCGCGCAGACTGCCATCGGCGGCGTGGGCGAGATGACGGATCGCCGCCGTTTCGAACTCGACGTTCTCGGCCTTCAGCACCTTTTCCAGATGCCCGGAGATGCGGTCTTCCGGCACCCTTTTGAGGTTGAACTGCAAGCAGCGCGACAACACCGTGACCGGCAGCTTCTGCGGATCGGTGGTCGCCAGCAGGAACTTGATGTGCGGCGGCGGCTCTTCCAGGGTTTTCAGCAGGGCATTGAAACTGTGCGTGGAGAGCATGTGCACCTCATCGATGAGATACACCTTGTAGCGCCCCTGGGTGGGCGCATACTGCACATTGTCGAGCAATTCACGGGTGTCATCGACCCGGGTGCGCGACGCCGCATCCACTTCGATCAGATCGACAAAACGGCCTTCAGCAATCTCCCGGCAGGCACTGCATTCACCGCAGGGCTCTGAGGTAACGCCCTGCTCGCAGTTGAGGCATTTGGCCAGAATCCGCGCCAGCGTCGTCTTGCCGACTCCGCGGGTGCCAGTGAACAGATAGGCGTGATGCAGGCGTTGCTGATCGAGCGCATTGCTCATCGCCCGGACAACATGATCCTGACCGACAATTTCATTGAAGCGGTAAGGACGCCACTTGCGGGCAAGGACTTGGTAGCTCATGGGCGGAAAAGCAGACCGTGGAGGATTCAGGCATCGCAAAGGCAGCTGCGATGGCCAGTAAATGAAAGACCTGCATCAGCCACACCCCGGCACCCGGGTCCACTGCTACCGTTGCTCCCTTCCGGGCCTGGCGGGGTTCGCAGCTTACCGTCGCGGGGGGACCAATGCAGGAATGCGCAGTATAGCAATTCGATTCAGGCATAGCGAATCTATCGAGGGGATCAGCCGATTGGCGGCAGACTGGTTGACATGAGTCGATTTATGGACTAAATATAGAATTAAGTACACATCAGGACAACTGGAGTCTATCATGCAAGTCGCCGATCATCGCGCCACCTACCAGACCCATGCGCCCCATTTTTCCGATGCCGACAAGGCCGCCGCTGGACTGACCGCATTCTTCTCCATCACCAATGAATGGGGGCTGGACACCGACCAGCAACGCACGCTGCTGGGCTCACCCGGCCGTTCCACTTTCTTCAAATGGAAGAAGCAGCTGCGCGGCCAGCTCTCCCGCGACACGCTCGACCGCATCAGCTACCTGCTGGGCATTTACAAGGCGCTGCATATTCTCTTTCCCCCGCACAGCGTGGAACAATGGCTGCGCAACCCCAACGATGCCCCCCTGTTCGGCGGACAATCACCGCTCGACTACATGCTCGGCGGCTCGCTGATCGCGCTGGCCGATGTGCGCCGCTACCTCGATGCGGCTCGCGGCTAGTACAAAACTGAGGTGAGAAATTCGGACTAACTCATCATGGAAGAACTGGAAAAACTCCCTCGACCAGGGACGGTACGCCCGCGTGGCAAGCAATATCGCATCATCGCCACCCACTACCCACCCATCGATTTCTTCGAACGCCATGTACCGCCCGAATTGCTTGAGGCGCTCTGGGAACTCGAAGCACAAACCAACCCCCACCTCCTGGACGCAGCGGGCGACCTGCATCGCGTCGCCGCAGAAGACCGGGTCAGCGGCGCTGGCGCCAGCATCGTCATGGCCGCCTTCACACATATCGGCTGGCCATCCCGCTTCACCGACGGCAGCTACGGCGTTTACTACGCGGGCCTGAGCCTGGAAACCGCTATCCGCGAAACAGTGCATCATCGCGAACGCATCGCCAGCGACGCCCACCTCGACCCGGCAGAATTCAGCATGCGCACCTGGATCGGCACCGTAAAAAAGCCCCTGCACGACATCCGCGCACGCCACTACGAAGCACTACACGACGCCAACCCCAACCCGGCCGACCACCCGCTGGCACAGGCGTTTGGCCGCTCACTACGCGCCGAAGGATCATGGGGCATCTGGTACCGCAGCGTGCGCCACCCCGGCGGCGAATGCATCGCCGCATTGCGGCCACCAGCGGTCTCGCTGCCGACCCAAGGGCCACACCTGATCTATGTATGGAATGGCGAAAAGATCACCGAAGTATATGAGAAATCGGCACCGCTGATTCGGTTTGAATAGGCAGAGACAACCGCTACGTCTCATCAGCATCAGGCGCGCAAAGGCACTCAATCAACCGCTCCACCTGCTGTTTGCAACAACCAATCCCATCAGATGCATAGGTCTGCGCCCTCACCGCCTCCACCGACGTCGCCCCATTGACGATGGCATCGATGACATCCTTCTTCGGCACCTCATTGCAGACGCAGAGGTTGCGGTCCAAGCCCTTTCTGAGTATTGGTGGTAGCTTTTTCAGCGGATCATCTTCTTGGTGGTTTTTCATGTGATTCGCACGTTTTGATGCCGTATGCGCCCATCTATCTGATGGTAGCAACAGGAAGCAGTGTAAATCAGTACGCCAATAACTGCACCCGACCAACCCTCCAGCGCAAGCAGAACTGGGGCGCAAAATGGGTAACCTGACTCGTCGTGCAACACGGGTAGTTCCGAGCGCGACTTACCCTGGGACCGCCGGCATCCTGCCGGCTTGCGGGATATCGTGGCCACCAAGAAAAGCCCAACTGATTCATAACAACTCCGCACCACAGATCATCAGGCAGTTTTTTCCAGCTCGTCGTTCATATTCCTGATGCACTGTGCAATGCGGGGGTTGGCGGCATAGAGGATGCCCCGGTGGTTCATGAAGGTGGAGTCGGGTCTGTTCAGCACCATGGGTTGGCCGTTGATGTCGGTGGCGATGGCGCCTGCTTCGTGGAACAGGGCGGCGGTGGCGGCGTAATCCCACAGGCTGCCGCCGCTGTCGCCCTTGCGGGGGTATTTGAAGTAGACGGTGTTGGGGTCTTGCAGCACTTTGCAGGCGTTCATGACTGCGCCGATGGCGTGGCGCAGATCGGCACCCGGCAACCCCAGAATTTCAGCGCAGTGGCGCAGCCCGTCGAGCGTTGCCTCGAACCAGGGGTGCTGGCGGAAGCTGAAGTCGGTTTGCAGTACCAATGGACGTGTTGGGTCGAGCACGGGTGGCGTAAATGCCACGTCGTCGATAAACATTCCCTGGCCTTGTA
This sequence comes from Gammaproteobacteria bacterium, assembly GCA_026981985.1. Taxonomy (GTDB): domain Bacteria; phylum Pseudomonadota; class Gammaproteobacteria; order UWMA-0217; family UWMA-0217; genus JALSHZ01. The sequence continues at coordinate 11,928 of JALSHZ010000021.1, forward strand.
TGGCGTGAAAAACCTTGCCTGTCAGCGGATCGTGGACGACACCGATCAGCGCTTCGCCACTGCGCGCCACCAGCGCGATGGAGACGGAAAATCCCGCTGTTTTTTCGATGAAGGCGAGTGTGCCATCGAGCGGATCGATGCTCCAGAACGCGGGCTTTTCCAGCCGGCCCCCGCTGTCAGGGGATTCTTCGCTGAGCAGGCCAAGGTTATATGTGGTACAGGTCGGTGTCAGGCGGTCGAGAATGGCGGCTTGCGCCTCGCGGTCTGCGGCAGTGACGACTTGTGAAGCAAGACTATCACCCCGGTTTTTGTGCTCCACCTGGATAGTAATTGTATTGTGGTAGTGTCGATTAATCACTTCTACAGCAGCCTTGGCAGCGCTGATGGCCTGCTCTGCCAGCTGTTGTAATTGCGTGCTAGAAAAATTCATGGCAACAGCTGTGCAAGCACTTCCCTTGCGATACGTTCGCTATAGCCGTGCATTTTCCAGTGCCCGGGGCTCCAGCCTTTAAGAAAGCGGTAGAAGTCGGTCCAGGCCAGTGCATACATTGGCCGCCAAGCGGCTTCGACGGCGGCGGGGTCGATTTCCGGATGGTGTTTTTTCAGCGCGTCGGCCAGCGCAGAAAAATAGGCATCGAGCAGGGTTTTCTCCATGCGTTCGCACTCGTGCTCGTTGAGGCAACTGCTGATGAAATAGGCCACGTCTTTCATGCCGCAGCCGCCGCCGACGTATTGAAAATCCACTGCGGCCACTTTGCTGCCATTGTTGGAAAAACAGAAATTGGCGAGTTTGGCGTCACCGTGTACCAGGGTTTGAAATGGCGCGTCGGCCAGCGCGCGGTCGAGCAGTGGCGCGGCTTTTCGCAGCGCATCGTCATCCATGGCTTTGAGTTCATCGGGCCGTGTTTTCAAATGCCAATAGCTGCCTATTTTCCACAGCCCTTCTGGTCTGATGCCGATAAAAGTGGCATGAAAATGGGCCAGCCATTTCAGACAGGCGACCATTTCATTTTTGCCGACACGCTCTTTGCGTTTAGGGAAACCGCTGGAATCGAGGTCTTCGAGAATGATCAGAAATTCATCCTTGTGCTGTTCCAGCGCCAAACTGCGGGGTACGCGGCAGTGCGCGTCACAGCGGTCGGCATAGTGCCGATACCAGGCGGTTTCGACTTGGTAGGATCGGAGCTTGCGTTGATGCGAGCGGTCCGAATTCCAGCCACGAGGATGCTTGTTCCCTTTGCTGGGCAGTTTGACATGCTTGACGATGATCGAGCCCAGTTCGGCGCCAACCAAGCCGTAGCGATCGAGGCTGCCATAGCCGCTCCATAGCGTTTGAATGGTGCCAAGCGGATAGATTTCTTCAGCGCCAGTGGCATCGAGGATGGTTTTGGTCAGCTCGGAATCCATGCTGTCCCGCCTCAATCGTGTTCACCGGATTCGGTCTGCTCGTCCGCTGTCTCGGCCTGTGGCTGGTTGGCGTCGTCCAGTTCCAGCGGCGGATTGATGGCGTCGAGATCGGCCAGTTCCTTGAGGCTGGGGAGTTCATCCAGCGATTTGAGATTGAAGTAGTCGAGAAAAGCTTTGGTAGTGGCATACAGTGCCGGGCGACCCGGCACTTCACGATGGCCGACCACCTGCACCCAGTCGCGTTCCAGCAGGGTTTTGATGATATGTGAGCTGACCGAGACGCCACGTACCTGTTCGATATCACCACGGGTGATGGGCTGGCGGTAGGCGATCAGAGCCAGGGTTTCGAGCAATGCGCGGGAGTATTTTTGCGGCTTTTCTTCCCACAGCCCACCGATCGCCGGGGCAACGGTTTCCTTGACCTGGAAGCGCCAGCCGCTGGCGACCTGTTTGAGTTCGACGCCACGGTTGTCGGTTTGACAGGCATCGGTGATGGCGTTGAGCGCGGCATTGATATCAGGCTTGGCCGGGCAATCGGTTTCGTTCTCGAACAGCTTGTGTAACTGATCAAGCGACAGGGGTTTATCGGCGGCAAAAATAGCGGCCTCGACAGCAGCCTGTAGTCTATTCTGTTCCATTTTCTGTGCTTGCGGGTTTGGCGGCACTGACGTAGATCGGCGCGTAGGATTCGGCCTGTGCCAGATCGATCAAATGGGATTTCAGTAATTCAAGAATCGACAGGAAGCTAACCACGACACCTAGCCGCCCTTCCTCCGGGGTAAACAATTGCGAGAATTCGACAAAGCCATCGCTGGCGCGCAGCTTTTCCAGCACATTCGACATGCGCTCACGCACGGAGAGCTTTTCCCGCTGGATCTGATGGCTGGTGAACATTTCCGCGCGCGACATGACATCTTTCAGGGCCGCGAGTAAATCCTTCAAGTCGACTTCCACCTCCAGCCGTGGCGAATCCACTTCAGGCACATCGACTTGCGTCGGCCAGCTATCACGATACATCCGTGGCAAGGTATCGATATCCTCGGCTGCCTGCTTGAACTGTTCATATTCCTGCAAACGGCGAATCAACTCGGCACGCGGGTCGTCCTCGATATCGTCCTCGACCGGGCGCGGCAGCAGCATGCGTGACTTGATCTCGGCGAGCATCGCCGCCATCACGAGATATTCCGCCGCCAACTCCAAGCGCAAGGCGCGCATCATTTCGATGTATTCGACGTATTGTGCGGTGACTTCCGCGATGGGGATTTCGAGAATATCGAGGTTCTGCCGTTTGATCAGGTACAGCAGCAGATCGAGCGGCCCTTCGAAGGCTTCGAGGATGACTTCGAGTGCATCCGGCGGGATGTAGAGATCGGTCGGCGGCGCGCTGACCGGCTCACCCTGGACAATCGCGAAAGGCATTTCCTCCTGCGCCGTGACGATAGTGGTCACGTGTAAGTGAGCCCCATGGCCGCACGCACTTCTTCCAGCGTATCGCGGGCCACATCGCGGGCGGCATCGCAACCTTCCGCAATAATTGTGCGCACTGCCTTGTGGTCGCGCTCATACTCGCGGGCGCGCTCATGAATGGGTTTGAGTTCTGCCTTGACGGCATCGATCACTGGCCCCTTGCAATCCAGACAGCCGATGGTCGCGTTGCGGCAACCCTCCTGCACCCACTCGCGGGTGTCGTTGTCGGAGTAGATGAGATGAAACTGCCACACCGGGCATTTTTCCGGATCACCCGGGTCGGTCAGGCGCACACGTGCCGGATCGGTCGGCATGGTGCGAATTTTTTTCTCCACTTCCTCCGGCGCATCACGCAGGGAAATGGTGTTGTCGTAGGACTTGGACATTTTCTGCCCATCCAGCCCCGGCATCTTCGCCGCCTCGGTCAACAACGCCTGTGGCTCCGGCAGAATGATCTTGCCTGAACCTTCGAGATAACCGAACAGCCGCTCCTTGTCGCCAATGGAAATGTTCTGCTGTCCTTCAAGCAATGCCTTGGCGACGGCAAGCGCATCCTGATCGCCTTTTTCCAGATAATTCTTGCGGTGCTGACGGTACATACGCGCGTTTTTCTTGCCCATCTTGGCGACGGCGGCTTCGGCTTTTTCCTCGAAACCCGGCTCGCGCCCGTAGAGATGGTTGAACCGCCGCGCCACTTCGCGGGTCAGCTCGATATGGGAAACCTGATCTTCTCCCACTGGCACGCCACCGGCACGATAAATCAGCACATCAGCCGCCTGCAACAGCGGATAGCCGAGAAAACCGTAGGTGGCCAGATCCTTTTCGCGCAGTTTTTCCTGTTGATCCTTGTAGGTCGGCACCCGCTCCAACCAGCCCAGTGGCGTGATCATCGACAACAGCAGGTGCAGTTCGGCATGTTCCGGGACCCGCGACTGGATGAACAGCTTGGCGGCACCGGGGCTGACGCCGGCTGCGAGCCAGTCGACAACCATTTCCCAGACGCTGGTCTCGATGATCGACGGATCATCGTAGTGAGTGGTCAGCGCGTGCCAGTCGGCCACAAAAAAGAAACATTCATAGCTGTGCTGCAACTCCACCCAGTTTTTCAGCACCCCACGATAGTGGCCAAGATGAAGTCGGCCAGTGGGCCGCATACCGGAGACGATGCGTCGATTACTCGTGGTCATGGTTGGATAGTCGCTCTCAAAGTGACAACAGGTTAGCGAGCAGGCCGATGACGGCGCTGGTGGCGGGACCGATAATGACATCCCAAAGACCGAAATACAGCAGCCCGATCAGAATGAATATGCCATAGGGTTCGATCTTGTCGAGCTGCATCGCTGCACGGGGCGGCAATAACCAGCCCAGTACGCGGCTGCCATCCAGCGGCGGCAGCGGCAGCAGGTTCAAAACCATCAGAATAACATTGAAGGTGATGCCGACCTTGGCCATCAGTGCCAGCGGCAAGGCCACATAGACAAGCGACTGCGGTAACACATGGGTGAGCTTCCAGACCAGCCCCCACAGCAGCGCCATGGCCAGATTCGACAGCGGACCGGCCACCGAAATGATTGCCCAGTCACGCCGTGGATCACGCAGGTTGCGCAGATCGACCGGCACCGGTTTTGCCCAGCCAAAAATGAAGCCGGTGGTGAGTATCATCAGAATCGGCAGCACGATGGTGCCAATCGGGTCGATATGCGGAATCGGGTTGAAAGTCAGCCGCCCCTGCGCCTTCGCAGTACCATCGCCCAACCTGTTCGCCACCCAGCCGTGCGCCGCTTCATGCACGGTAATGGCGAAGATCAGCGGCAGTATTGCGACGGCAATGTATTGAATGGTGGCTTGAAAATCCTGCATCTCAGTGCAGCTCCAGCCATTCCAGCGACCCTTTGCCTTCGCGTAACACTTCGGGTCGTCCAGTGGTCATGTCAATCACGGTCGACGGCGAAATGTCACAAAAGCCCCCATCGATGACCGCATCAACCTGATGTTCGAGAATCACGCGAATCTGGTAAGGATCAGTCAGTGGCAACTCGGTGTCGGGCAGGATCAGTGTACTGCTCATGATTGGCTCGCCCAGCATTTCCAGCAGATCCAGCGCAATACGATTTTCCGGCACGCGGATGCCAATCGTGCGGCGCTTCGGATGCTGGAGCCGGCGCGGCACATCACGCGTGGCTGGCAATATAAAAGTGTATGGCCCTGGCGTCAGCGCCTTCATCATACGATAGCTGTAGTTCTCCACCCTGGCGTAGGTGGAGATCTCCGACAGATCGCGACACATCAGTGTGAAGTGATGATCCTTGTCCACCTTACGGATTTTCCGAATCCGCTCCATTGCCGCCTTGTCGCCAATGTGACAGCCCAGCGCGTAGCAGGAGTCCGTGGGATAGACGATCACGCCACCACCCCGAATAATGTTGACCACCTGATCGATCAGGCGCTTTTGCGGATTGTCGGGGTGAATCTCGAAGAACTGGCTCATGACGGGCATGGTGGCTGCGGTGCAGGGGAGCCAATCATAGTGAATCATGGGCATTTCGCAAGCGGATGGTATGATGCGCGCGGGGGAACTACACCGTATGCGAAGACGACGATGCGCACCACCGGCAGATACCCCAAGCCGTTATCAAGCAAATCAGAGGATGCTGTATCCAATGTATTACATGATTCATGGCATCGACGCCGACAACTCACTGGAAGCCCGGCTTTCGGTGCGACCAGCTCACCTTGAAAGGCTGAAAAAACTGCGCGATGAAGGCCGACTGCTGCTGGCCGGCCCGCTGCCCGCGATCGACTCCCCAGACCCCGGTCCGGCGGGTTTCACCGGCAGCCTTGTCGTCGCGGAATTCGACTCCCTCGAAGATGCGCAAGCCTGGGCGGATGCCGACCCCTACATGGAAGCCGGCGCCTATCGGGAAGCCAGGGTGTATCCATTCAAGAAGGTGCTGCCCTGACGCATGACCGATTGTTAACCCATCTTCGGTGGCGCAGGGAGTAAACTCTGCGGCACTTGTAACTCAAGTTTCGGAGTTCATCACTGTTGAGGCCAGCGCTATCCGTAGCAACATGACTATCGCATCTGACAGCTTCCCCCTTTGTCAAAGGGGGATTGAGGGGGATTTTCAGGGGCTTGCTGCGAACCCATGGCCGTTCCAATCCCCCCTAGCCCCCCTTTGCGAAAGGGGGGGAATTTGCTGGCTTGCAAATCTGAACTCCGAAACTTGAGTATTAACCTGAATCCACACTAACCTGAGTCCAAGAGGCATCAATGAAACTACGTCATATCACACAGGCCGCCATGATCGGCCTGTTGATCACAGGCACCAGCCAAATCACGCTCGCCAAAGACCAAGCGCCCGCCAGCGATGAAGTGATCGCCGTCGTCAACGGTACCAACGTCACTCTCGGCGATGTGCAGATATACCTGAGCAGCAAGGCCGCCACCGGCGCGCCCGTTGACCCCGGCAATGTCCTGAACGAATACATCAATCGCGAATTAATCAAGCAGGCTGCGCTGAAAGCGGGCATCGACAAGGAAGCTGACTTCAAGAAAGCGATGGAAATCCAGCGTACGACGCTCCTGGTCAACGCCATGCTGTCGAAGAAAATGGATAAAGTCGACTTGAGCGACGCGGCGCTGAAAAAGGAGTATAACGAGCAGATCAAAAGCGCGCCGCAAGAAGAGTACAAAGCGCGTCATATTCTGGTGAAGACCGAAGACGAAGCCAAGGAAATCATCAAATCGCTCGAAGATGGTACCGATTTCGTCAAGCTCGCGAAGGAGAAGTCGATCGGCCCCTCCGGCCCCAACGGCGGCGACCTGGGCTGGTTCAAGTCGACAACCATGGTGCCTGAATTCGCCGATGCCGTAGCAACATTGAAAGATGGCGAGATCACCAAGGCGCCCGTTAAAACCCAGTTTGGCTGGCATGTCATCAAACTTGAAGAGACACGCAAGGTTGACCCGCCCAGCTTCGACAGCATGAAAGACAAGTTGCGCAGCATCGTCGCCAACAAGGCGATTCAGAACTATCTGAGTGAGCTGCACAAAAATGCAAAAATCGAACTGAAACAGCCCGCTGGCGACAAAGCGAAGTAAATACGACCCTGCCGGACCGACGTCCCGGTCCGGCAACACCCACCTGGAAGCCGATGCCCGACACCACCATGCAGCCATCGCTGAACGTCTTCGGCGAACCACTACTTGAATGCAGCGACGACCCCGTTACCGGCTTCTACCGGGATGGCAGTTGCAACACCTCCAGCCAGGATGTGGGCGCGCATACCGTCTGCATTCAAGTGACCACAGAATTTCTTGAATATTCCCGCTTCAAAGGCAATGACCTGTCGACACCAGTACCGGAATATGGTTTTCCGGGCCTGCAACCCGGCAACCGCTGGTGCCTCTGTGCCGCCCGCTGGCTGGAAGCCGAAAAAGACAATATGGCGCCACGAGTCCATTTGCGCCGTACCCATCAGCGCACGCTGGAGATCATTCCGCTGGAGCTGCTGCGGCAGTATTCACTCGATCTGAATTAGCCCGCCCGCTACAACACGCCGACTGGCGTTCACCCGGCCGGATATGCAAAACTCCCGCCCTTTCCCCGACCACTGACCATCATGTCTGACGCCCTGTCGCCGTTACTAGGCGGAAATCTCTCGAAACTCGCCGATGCGTACCCGCGCTGGGGCCGCCTGCACGGCGCCAGCCTGAGCCTTGCGCTCGCGGAGTTGACACGCAAGCATCGAGGCCTGGTCGTCCTGATCACAGCGGACAGCCACACAGCCGACCGCTTGGAGTTGGAAACGCGTTTCTTTCTTGCCCAGAAAGGCGATCAGCTCTACCACCTGCCGGATTGGGAAACCCTGCCCTACGATCTGTTCTCGCCACACGAAGACATCATCTCGACGCGGCTTGAAATTCTGCACCGCCTGCCGTCACTGAAAAGCGGCCTGCTCGTTCTGCCGGTCAGCACGCTGATGCAGCGCATCGCACCCGTCGAGTATGTCATGGGCACCGGCTTCGACTTGAAGCGCGGCGACCGCATCGACCTCGACAGCTTTCGCCGGCAGCTGGAAAGCGCTGGCTACCGTGCTGTCAACCAGGTACTGACGCACGGCGAATATGCCCAGCGCGGCTCGCTTGTCGACGTATTTCCGATGGGCAGCGAATTGCCATTTCGTATCGACCTGTTCGATGACGAAATCGAATCGATCCGCAGTTTCGATCCGGAAACCCAGAAGTCGATCGAAAAGCTCGATGCGATGAAATTGCTGCCAGCCCATGAGTTCCCGCTGGATGAAGCTGGCATCAAGACATTCCGACGCCGCTACCGCGAACGTTTCGAGGGCGATCCGCAGCGCTCACGCATCTATACCAGCGTCAGCGACGGCGCGCCGGTCGGTGGCATCGAATACTACCTGCCACTGTTTCACGACAGCGTGGCCACGCTGTTCGACTACCTGCCAAAAAATGCGCTGATCTGCCAGCTCGATGACATCACGGCGGAAAGCGAGCACTTCCATGCCGACCTGTGCAGTCGCCATGAACAGCGCCGCCACGACATCGAGCGCCCCCTGCTGGAGCCACAGGAGATCTACCTGACACCCGAGGAAACGCAGCAGCATCTCGAACGTTTCCCGATGCTGGCGCTGCAACACAATGAACTGATCGAGGCCGAGGGCACGCTGAATTTCGCCACCAGCGCCCTGCCGGATCTGAGCTTCAAGGTGCGCCAGGAAAAGCCGCTGGAGGCGTTGCAGACATTCCTCGACAGCCGCGACGACCGGGTACTGTTTCTGGCTGACTCGCCGGGGCGGCGGGAGTTCATGCTCGATACGCTGCAACCGTTCGGCATCAAGCCGAAGACCGTCAACGGCTGGCACGAGTTCACCTCCAGCAAGGCCCGGCTGTTGATCTCGGTCGCGCCACTGGAAAAAGGGGTGACGCTGACGGCCGACGGCATCAGCATTATTTCCGAGAACCACCTATTCGCCGACCGAGTCAACCGTACCCGCAAGCGACGCCGGCCCACCCGTGACGCCGATGCCATCATCCGTAACCTCACCGATCTGCACATCGGCTCGCCGGTGGTGCATGAGGATCATGGCGTTGGCCGTTACCGTGGCTTGCAGATCCTCGACGCCGGCGGCGTCGAGGCGGAATATCTGATGCTGGAATACAGCAACAACGACAAGCTGTATGTGCCGGTGTCATCACTGCACCTGATCAGCCGCTACACCGGCGCTGACGAAGATAATGCACCACTGCACAAGCTGGGTGGCGAACAGTGGCAAAAAGCGCGCCGCCGCGCCGCCGAAAAGGCACGCGACGTCGCCGCCGAGCTGCTGGAAATCAACGCCCGCCGTGCCGCTCGCAAGGGGCATGCCTATGTTGTCGATGATGCCGAATACCACGCTTTTGCGGCCGCCTTTCCGTTCGAGGAGACCGATGATCAAATGGCCGCCATCGCCCAGGTGCTGAAAGACCTGGAATCGTCACAACCGATGGATCGTGTGGTCTGCGGCGATGTCGGTTTCGGCAAGACCGAGGTGGCGATGCGCGCTGCCTTCATCGTGGCCAATGCAGGACGCCAGGTGGCCGTGCTGGTGCCAACGACGCTACTGGCACAGCAGCATGGCGCCAATTTCGCCGATCGTTTTTCCGACTGGCCCATCCGCATCGAAACCCTGTCCCGCTTCCAGACGCCAAAGCAGCAAAAAGCGATTCTGGCCGATCTTGCCGCTGGCAAGGTCGATATCGTCATCGGCACCCACAAGCTGCTGCAAAAAGACATCAAGTTCAAGAACCTCGGCCTGGTCATTATCGACGAGGAACAGCGCTTCGGCGTGCGTCACAAGGAGCGGCTCAAGGCGCTGCGCGCTGAGGTCGATATCCTCACGCTGACGGCAACGCCGATACCACGCACCCTGAACATGTCGCTGTCTGGGCTGCGCGATCTGTCGATCATCGCCACCCCGCCGGTCGAGCGTCATGCCATCAAGACCTTCGTCACCCAATGGGACAGCAATCTGATTCGCGAAGCTTGTCAACGCGAAATTCACCGCGGCGGTCAGGTGTACTTTCTGCACAATGAGGTCAAGAGCATCGAGAAAGCGGCACGCGAGCTGGAGGAGCTGGTGCCCGAGGCGTCGATTCGCATCGCTCACGGTCAGATGCGCGAGGCCGAGCTGGAACAGGTGATGCTGGACTTCATCCACCAGCGCTTCAATATTCTGGTCTGCACCACCATCATCGAGACCGGCATCGACCTGCCCAGCGCCAATACCATGATCATCCAGCGCGCCGACAAGTTCGGCCTGTCGCAACTGCATCAGCTGCGCGGCCGGGTTGGGCGCTCGCACCATCGCGCCTATGCTTACCTGATTGCACCGGAGCGCCGCGCCATGACGGCCGATGCGGTCAAACGGCTGGAGGCCATCGAGTCACTGGAGGATCTGGGCGTCGGCTTCACCCTGGCGACACACGACCTGGAAATCCGCGGTGCCGGTGAACTGCTGGGCGAAGGCCAGAGTGGCCAGATTCAGGAAGTCGGCTTCAACATGTATAACGAGCTGCTGCAACGGGCCGTGCAGGCGCTCAAATCCGGCAAGATTCCCGACGCCCTGGAAAACCCGGCCAGCGCCACCGAAGTCGATCTTGGCAAGCCCGCACTACTGCCTGACGACTATGTGCATGATGTTCACGAGCGGCTGATCCTGTACAAGCGCATTGCCAGCGCCAGTGATGACAAGGCGCTACGCGAGCTTCAGGTCGAGCTGATCGATCGCTTCGGCCTGCTCCCGGAGGCAAGCAAAACACTGTTCGAGGCGGCGCGGATCAAGTTGCGCGCCGCTCCACTCGGCATCAGCAAGATCGACCTGGGACCCGTCAGCGGCCGCATCCTGTTCGGCAAGAATCCCGAGATCGACGTCAGCGGACTACTGCAACTGATCCAGCGCGAACCCCAGCACTTCACGCTGGACGGGCAGGAAAAACTCAAGTTTTCACTGCCGGAAGGTGAGGATTTGACGAACAACATCGCCTGGGTTGATAGAATCCTCGACCAACTGACACCTGAGACCACGCCATGAGCGACGAACACCACCTCCCTTTTGCCATCGTCATCGACGGCGAAAAGGTCATCGACCACGACCGCAACAAGCGCCTGACCGGGCTGCAACGCCGCTTTCTCGACGAGATGGACCAGAAAATGGATCAGGGCATCCAGCTCGGCAAGGATCAGATCAGCGAGCCCAACATCCTGCAGCGCGCCCAGTTTGTCGCCAACACCCTGATCGATGCACTGGGCAAAGACAACGAATCGCTTGCCGCCGCCTGCTGCTCCTACCTCGCCCGGCGTCTCCCTGGCTTGCAGCAAGTCAAGGCGAAAACCGAAGCCGACGGCACGACAATGATCGAACTGGTCTTCGATCGCAGCTACGAACAGGCTGCCATCGAACAGCCCGTCAGCTTCGTCAACAAACCTCACTGATCGGCCAACGAAACGTTACGTACTGTTGCATCAAGTAAACAGTTCAACAATTTTTTCATTCCCCCTGCGACGCGTGTCATAATAACCACAATAATCACGTTGCTCGTTCGAGTTCTCTGCAGACGTTCGTGGGCGTCACCCCAACAATTCGTCGTTCTTTTGGAGGCTCGGTCGGAAACGGCAGCCCGGTGGTAACCCCGGGCAAAAGCCCGCCCCTTGTCAACAACGCCAACACATCCGAGGGATGACCATGTTCAAAAAGAAACTCAGTTCGATTCTCGTCACGATCGCAATGCCTTCGCTTTTACCATTCGCAGCACAAGCAGCCGACAACGATATCCCCCCTCCTCCCCCGCCGACTCTGGCAGCCGAAGTCCCTCCTCCACCCCCACCGATGATGCCTAAACCCCGCGATTTCGGCGCAATGCAGCGCTCATTTCAACGCGGATTGGAAAACGCCCGTAACCTCTACAACGCCAGGCCACCCTCGGCATCGATCTCGAATCAGGAAGCAGAACTGGAGTGGATGAAGGAAAACCACGAACAGCTGCGCCTACAGCTGCAAGAGATGGTCAAGCAACAAAGCCACCTGTTGAAGATGCTGGAAGACCAAACCGCTCGCCAGAAAGCGGTTGAGGAACGCTTCCAGTCGTTGCGTGGCGAGCGTGACACCATGCTGATGGAGCGCCGCAAGTGGGAGGAAAACAACTTCCGGGCTGATTTCTTCAAGCAACAGATCGACGACATGAAGGCCGAGATCGAGGCCCAGCGCAAGGAAATCGAAGCTGCCCAGGCCAGGCTCGATGCCGCCAAAGCCGAAGCGGCGAAAGTGAAGGAGATCGAAAGCCAGCTTTCCCAAGTGTTGTCCGAGCGTGAACAACTGGCGGAAAACCTGAACGCCATCGCGCAGACCAGCACGGAAAGCAAGAACATGGCGGAAAAGCTGAATGCCGACCTCGAAGCCGCCCACCAGCGTATTGCCGAACTCGAACAGGCGCTGGCGACAGCCAACGAAGCATCCGGTACATACCAAACCGAGCTTGAGGGACTGAAAGCTCAACTGGAGCAGTCAGCTTCAGTCAGCCAGCAATTGACAGCAACCACCAGCAAGGTTCAGGAGCTGGAGGCCGCCCTCGCCACTGCAAACGAAGCCGCTGCACAGCAAAACGAGCAAATCGAAGCACTGAAGGCACAGCTTGCCAAAGCGCAGGAAGACGCCATGGCGCTTAGCGACGCCAACACCAAGATGCTGGCGTTGGAGACATCGTTGCAGGAAGCCACCCAGGCTGCCTCAAACCAGACAGCCGAGCTGGAAGCATTGAAAGCCCGCAATGCCGAACTCGAACAAGCGCTGACCCAGGCGCAAGCCTCCAGCCAGGAGGCAACAAGCCTTGCGGAACAATTGACGCAATTGCAACAGGCGCTTGAAGCATCCCAAGCAAAGAACACAGAACTGGAGCAAACCATTGCGCAAGCTCAAGCATCAAGCCAGGAAGCGGTCGCCTTGAGCGAACAAATGACCGCCCTCCAGCAACAGCTCGACGCGGCGCAAGCAAAAATCACTGAACTCGAGCAGGCACTGGCAGAAGCGCAAGCGAAGGCAGGTGAAACTGATGCCCTGAATGCGCAGATTAGCGAGCTGAAGCAACAACTCGAAGCACGCAGCGGCGAAATCGAGGCCATGAAGTCCCAATTCTCCGGTGAACAAAACCGCTTCGCGGAGTTGCAGGCGGCATTCGACGCAGCCACAGCAAAAGTCGCCACATTGGCAACAACCGAGTCCCAGGTACAACAGCTGACTGCCGAGGTCGCCGATCTGAAAGAGCAAATCAAAACACTTGAAGCAGAAAAACAGGCGTCAGCAGAGGAATTGGCCAAACTGAAATCAGCATTGGAGGAAAAGACCGCCGAGCTGGACAACGTCAAGAAAGCGTTGGCGGACAAGAGCGCCGAACTGGACAAACTTCAGCAAGACCTCAAAGGCACAGCCGCCGAGCGCGACAAGCTCAAACTGAAGACCCAGGACAGCGACAAGGATGGCGTCTCGGATGCCGACGACAAATGCCCCAATACACCTAATGGCATCAAGGTCGACGAAAAAGGCTGCGAACCCGACGGTGACAACGATGGCTTGGCCGATCGGCTCGACCTCTGCCCCAATACCCCTGAAGGCGGCAAGATCGACGGTATGGGCTGTCAGGCAGATGAAAACATCGCCCTCGAAGGTGTCACCTTCAAGCTCGGCACCGCCGACCTGACTGAAGAATCCAAGAAGGTACTCGACGGCGTTGTTGCCGTGTTGCAGCAGTTCCCCGACCTGCAACTGGAAGTCGCCGGCCACACCGACAACACCGGCTCACGCAGCATCAACCTCGCATTGTCGGAAGCCCGCGCACGGTCTGTCGCCAACTATCTGATCACGCATGGTGTCGCCGCTGAACGACTGGAAGCAAAAGGCTACGGCCCTGACGAACCCGTTGCATCCAACGTGACGCCTGAAGGACGCGCGATCAACCGCCGCGTCGAGCTGCGCAGAAAATAGACAGCGCTGCTTGCACCAACAAAAAAGCCCCGGCTACATGCCGGGGCTTTTTTGTGCAGAGCAATCTATTTTGGCAACTATTCAGTTGGCAGAAAAATGGAGCCGTAACTGCTCAGATTGCCGCTGAAACGCGTCAGATCAAGGCGGGAAATGTGAGTTTACACGTGTAAATGACCATTTCCCAACGCAGAGATGGCGTGTTTCAGTGGTGAGCTGAGTAGTTACCTATTTTGTCAGTTATGACATCGCTTACTTCGCCTTTTCCTCCGCCTCTCTGGCGGCAACGCCATCGAGAACTTTTTTCAGGTCAGCAGCTGGACGATAGCCGGGAATAAGGTCGCCGGTTTGTAACAGGATCGCTGGTGTCCCCGTCACTCCGACCTGCTCTCCCAATGCCATATGTGCTTTGATGGGATTTTTGCAATCAGCCTTGGGCACCGGTTGCCCAGCCTTGGATTTGGTCAGCGCTTCGGCACGGTCTTTTGCACACCAGACATCCACCGCTTTCTGATATGAAGGCGTCCCCACACCCGCACGTGGATACATCAGATAGCGGACTTCGATTCCGGCTTTATTGTAGTCACCAATCTCATCATGCAGCTTGCGGCAGTAGGGGCAGTCGATATCCGTGAAGATATAGACGACATGCTCCGCCGGCATCTCTTTCGGCGCGAAAACGATCGTGTCTTCTTTCTTGATGCTTTTGGCAATATCACCACGCGCAGCGCGTCGGGTGAAGCTGGTCAGGTTCTTGCGGTCAGCCACATCGATGAGATCACCTTGCAACAGGTACTTGCCATCTTCACTGATATAGAAAATAGTGGTTCCATAAGCAACCTCATACACTCCCTTGATAGGGGAAGCCGAGACACGATCCGGCGCCTCGGTGGGAATCAGTTTTTTCAGCGCATCGTGCACTGTCGCGGGGGCGTTGTCTGCCGCCAAAGAAGCGGTCGTGGGCAATACCAGCAGCATTGTGGTAGCCAGTAGCGTTTTTCCTAGCATTGATTTCTTCCTGTTTGCAAATGATCAAATGACGTGAACTATACCGAACGTGGTTTAGGAACACTAATCGGTGCTCTGCCAACCCATACTGATTCGGGCTATCCTCGTGGATGATGCTGCCCATGCAACTTCTGCAGGCGTTCACGCGCTATGTACGTATAAATCTGGGTTGTGGATATATCAGTATGTCCAAGCAGCAACTGCACCACCCGCAGATCTGCACCATGATTGAGAAGATGGGTGGCAAAGACATGCCGCAAGACATGTGGTGACAGGGACGATGCAATTCCGCATTGTTTCGCATACCGTTTGACAATATGCCAGAAGTTGTGCCGTGTCATGGCAGTGCCACGTCGGGTAACAAATACCGCATCGGTCGGTGCATGCTGGATAAGCAATCGTATCCGTGCACCACGCATATATTCCTGAACCCGGAATGCTGCCTCCTCTCCCATTGGCACAATCCGCTCTTTGCCGCCCTTGCCCAGCACCTGGACAATACCGGATTGCAGATTGACCTGTTCCAGTTGCAAGCCAACCAGTTCACTGACGCGCAAGCCAGTCGCATACATCAATTCCAGCATCGCGGCATCACGCAACCCAAGATCCGTATTGAGATCGGGTGCCCGCAACAATGCCTCAATATCAGCCTCACTCGGCGCTCCGGGCAACTTCCGTCCCACCTTTGGCATTTCGAGCAGCTGTGTCGGATCAACGGCGATTCGCCCTTCACGCAACAAGAATCCAAAAAACCGCCGCCACGAAGACAAGGCGCGGGACATCGATCGCGCACCAATTCCCTCAGCGGCGCGCTGCGCCTGAAATGCCAGAAGCAGCGCCTGATCGGTGTCGAGCAACCCCCTACCCTGGATCGAAAGCCACTTCTGCAATTGCAGCAAGTCATTGCGATAGGCTCGAAGTGTGTTCTCGCTCAGGCCACGCTCCAGCCACAGCATATTGGTGAATTCATCGATCAATAGCAGATCATCGGACATGCAGGGATATTACAACCTCGGATTATCGCGTTCTAAAGGAACAGGCCAACTCGGGTTGCAGAGACACCGCCTCCTTTGCACCCGGACTGGCAAAAGCAGCCCACAAAAAAGCCCGCTTGCGCGGGCTTTTGCTGCCGTTCGGCCGTACTATTTTTTGGCTCGTCTCTTTTTTTTCGCCGGAGCCATCAGCTTTTTCATGGCCTCTTTTTCCCACTTCTCTGCGTAGGAAGCGACAGCCTTGGCCTTGGACTCGAAGAGCTTCAGCAATTTGGCCTCTTTCTGCGCAGCTGCCTTCAGCTCCTTTTTGAGTTCCCTGACTTGCTGTTTCAGCTCGGAGATTTCTGCCTTGGCCTCAGCCTTGAAATTCTTCAACGCGACTGCCGCCGTGATACCAGCAGGACGACCGCGTTTCTTGGTAGTAGCCGCTGTAGCCGTTGCCGACTTGGGTGGACGACCGCGTTTTTTTGGTGCTGCAGCGGCACCAGCAGTTGCCGACTTTGGTGGGCGGCCTCGCCGCTTCGGCGCAGCAGGAGCCGCTTCCGCCTTTGGTGGACGACCTCGTCTCTTTGGTGTTGCTGCTGCAGCAGTGGCGGTCGCTGACTTGGGTGGACGGCCACGTTTCTTTGGCGTTGCCGCTGCAGTCGTTGCCGACTTGGGCGGACGACCGCGTTTTTTTGGTGCCGCGGGCGCTGACTCGGTAGTTGACTTTGGTGGGCGCCCACGCTTTTTCGGCGCTGCCTTGGTTGCCGTCGCCGACTTCGGTGGACGACCTCTCTTTTTGGGTGCGGCTGACGCTGTTGTAGCCGATTTGGGAGGACGACCCCGGCGAGGCTTTTCAGCCGCTGGCGTATCCTGTTTCGCGTTGCTATCTTTCTCTTGAGGCATTTATGTCTCCGGGAATTGGTTGAGTGTCTGCGATTATATGTCTAAAGCTTTATTTTGCAACGATATTCTGGGATAAACCTGGCAAAAACAGCACATCGCACATCAATTCTGGCCAATATTTACGAAAAATTGATTTGTTGTAACTACTCAGCCCATTAAATCAAAATGGGGTAATTTTCCCGCAAAAACCAACGCCAACGCATCGGATGCACTCAGCCCTTGTTTTCGACAAGTGGATAAATAGCCCCGAATACGACAAAAC
>JALSHZ010000022.1 GCA_026981985.1 Gammaproteobacteria bacterium
CGGCAATACGCCCTGACAGGTGCTTCGTCCGAAAAAAGCGGGCTACGGGGCGGCAGCCATTCTATCTTTGTTATAAACGGGCCATGTAAATCAATGACTTGGGGCTTAACTTAATGGCATTGCGCCTATGGCGATGGCTATGGCAGTGGCTACAACGCCTATGATGCCTATGGATATGGTAATGGCAACAGCAACTACTATGGCGGCAACGGTTACTATGGTTATGCGCCTGGCTATTACTATCAGCCGGTTGCAGCGACCGCGCCGGCGCAACCTGTCGTGGCAGTTCAGGAAAAAGCGGAAGTACCCGCAGCGCAGTAAGCGCTTTACGTTTTTCCCGATGGTGAAAAAGCCCGGCAACGCCGGGCTTTTTTGTGGCTGCCAATAAAGTCTCTGGCAAGCCATTACTGGTTGATCAGCCGCTGCTTCTCATCTACCTTTCGGGTTGTCCGAATGCGGAGATGAGACGGAAATGACAGCGAATTGGAAGGACAACATCTATTTGCAACGCCAGCAGCTGGCCGAGCAGTTGCGTCATCCACTGGCCGAGCTGGCGGCGCATTGCGTACCGGTTTGGAACGATCGTTCAGCGCTGGAGCAGGTGCTGATCGACGGTTTTTCCACGATTCCCAATTGCACCTTTCTCTATTGCCTGGATGAGCATGGTGTTCAGATCTGCGACAACGTCGGTAAGGATGGCATCGTTCCTGGCCACATGGGCCGCGACCGGACCGATCGGCCGTATATGAAGGAGGCGATGCCGAGTTGGGGGTTTCTGCTGTCGGATGCGTATATCAGCCTGCGTGAGCGGCGTCCGTCGTTGACGGCCTTGCAGTTGGTCAAAGAGGGTGACAACTGTCTTGGCTACCTGGGCGCCGATTTCAATTTGCGTGATCTCCCAGTGACTTCCGAACTGTATGAGGAGCCCGGTTTTTGGCGCCAGATCAAGGGGGATCCGGCCATCCGGCGGCAGGTGTTTCAGCAGTGCCGAATCGAGAGCCCGATGGATAAGCATATCGATCAGGCGCTGTCGATTCTCGATGAGCTCATCACCGACCGCGGCGTATTTCAGGTCTCCATTCACTTTTCGAGCAGTCAGGCAACAGTCTGGACGACCGAAGACCCCTACCGTTACCGGATTCTCGATCAGGAGGTGTTCAGTGACCCGGATATCTGCCTGCTGTTTCCGCTGTATCCCTATCCCATGAATGCCGAGATTCCGCGTGAGGATATTGCTCAGATTCTCAACATCATGCGTGGTCTGCGCTTGTCGGATCCGACGTTCTACCTGCGCAATAGCTCGATCAATATCTTCAACGGCATGATCAGCCTGACGTTTTCCTGCGATGGTTCCCACTACATGCCCTACACCGAGTTCCTGCTGAAAGGGACGGATTTTTGGTTCTGAACCAGCGTCAGCCAGACCGGGGTAGCCGTGATGTTTTCTGAACTCTGGTTCATGGGCCATGCCGGCTGGTGGCTGCTGGCCGATGCATTGATCGTCGGCCTGTTGCTGCCCAAAGTCATTTTGCAACGCCGTGAAACCGGCGCCACGGTGGCCTGGGTGGTGGTCATCATCTTGCTGCCCTATGTCGGGTTGCTGATGTTCTGGCTATTCGGTACGGTGCGGCTGCGCTTGCGGCGGCGCAAGCGTCGTCGCATCGAGCAAAAACTGGCACCCTCTCTGGAGCCGCTGACCCATGGTCGCAGCCCGGTGATGCAAGCACGTGGCCGTGTCGGCAGCTTGGTGCGCCTGGCCGTCAATCTCGATACCCAGGGCCCCTTGATGGGTAATCAGGTAGCGATCTTCCGTGACGGGGCAGCCACGTTCGATGCGATCGAGCGGGAGATTCTGGCGGCGCAGGACCATATCCACCTGCTGTTCTATATCTGGGCTGTGGACCAAACCGGCAAACGCGTGCGTGATCTGCTGGTTGCTGCGGCCCAGCGTGGGGTTGCGGTGCGGGTGTTGATCGATGATGTCGGTTCCTACGGCACCCGCAAGACATTTTTCCAACCGCTGATCGAGGCAGGGGGCAAAGTTGAATGGTTTTTGAAGGTCAACCCGCTAAGCCGCCAGCTGACACTCAACAATCGCAACCATCGCAAGATAATTGTTGTTGACGGCACTATCGCCTTTATTGGTGGCATGAATATCGGCGACGAATACGCGGGTATCGGTGAACCATGGAAAGATCTTCACTGTCGGGTGGCCGGGCCAGTCGTCAACAGCTGTCAGGAAATCTTCAGTCAGGACTGGTTTCATAGCACCGGGGAGGATGTCGCCAACTTGCGTTACTTCCCCGATATTCCGGCTGTTGGTGATGTCTACGCGCAGGTACTGGCCAGTGGGCCGGCGGATGAGCAATGGCGCGCGATTCCGACGCTGATCTTCGCTGCGATCAATTTTGCGAAGCAGCGTGTCTGGATCGAGACACCTTATTTCATCCCGGATGCGCCCATCTCGATGGCCCTGCGCACCGCCGCACTGCGTGGCGTGGATGTGCGCTTGCTGATTCCAGGCAAGTCCGATCACCCATTGGTGGGTGCTGCGGCAAACTACTTTATCGACGAATTGATCGACGCCGGGGTGAAGGTGTATCAGGACTTTGTTGTCATGCGTCACGGCAAGGCGGTGATCGTCGATGAGTGGTTTGCGACCGTGGGTTCGGCCAATATGGATCAGCGCAGCTTCTGGTTGAACTTCGAGGCCAACCTGTTCGTTTACAGCGCCGAGGTCAACCGCCGCTTGGGCGAAGACTTCTCCATGCAGATCGAGGGCTTGGAGCAGGTCACAGCCCAAAAGCGTCGTCAGGCGCCACCGCGACAGAAGCTGTTGGAAGCTTTTGCCCGGTTGTTGGCGCCGCTGTTATAGCAGAATCGGCGCTTCGGGCGTTGTAACTGCTCAGTGCCCCAGCCCCCGCCGCGGGCAAACATTGGTTCATTCCGCAGCGCGTGGTGTTGAAGCAGGTCTGGAGATCATCCACAACGGCCAGGGATAGGAAGGTCGTGGTGTGTACCCCGGTCGGGATACAATGGTTTTCTGTCCAGTTATTCGGGTGTTGTCATGCGGCGTACCGTTCTTGTCTTGTTTGTGTTGTCGCTATTGCTGGTGCAGTCGGCTGTCGTTGCATCGGGTTTTGCTGTGGTCAACCTCTCCGAGCGTAATGTCGATGGCCGCAATCAGGTTTGTCTGCGCTTTTCGCAGCCAGTCGATGTGCGCCAAGAGATTCAGTCGTTTTTTTCGATCAGCCGCAAAGGGGGCGGGCTGGAAGAGGGGGCATGGGTTGTATCGAGTGGCGACATGCTGGCGTGTTTTAGCCATACGCAGCCAGCGATGGAATACGATGTGACGGTTTATCGCGGGCTTCCGGCGCGGGATGGCGCGCGGCTAGTGGCGGATTTTCATCAGTCGATCACCACGCGGCGGCTGGAGCCAGCGGTGAGTTTCGATACGCGCGGTTCGGTGTTATTGCCGGGGATCAGTGCCGGTTTGCCGGTGGTGAGTGTGAATGTGCCGGCGGTGGATGTGACTTTTCACCGGGTGCGGCCGCAAAGCAGGGAACGGGTGCTGGACGAGCTGGGCAGCGGCTACATCTATGGTTTGGCCCGTTCGCTTGGGCAGTATGCCGATCTGGTTTACACGGGCAGGTTTGATCTTGACGTGGAGGAGAATCGTCGCGTGAAGCGAACGCTGCCGATGGCGGATATTCCGGCGCTGCAACAGCCGGGGCTCTATCTCGCGGTGATGAAGGTGGCGGGGAGTTATCCGGTTGCGCCGACGATCACGCATTTTTCCGTGACCGATCTAGGGCTGATGCTGCGGCGCTATGACACTCGGCTGGATGTGTACGTCAATTCACTGGCTAACGCCACGCCGCTGTCCGCTGTTGTGGTGAGTCTGATCGACGACAAGGGGCAGATTCTTCAGCAGACGCGCACCACGGCGAATGGCTATGCCAGCTTCGATCCCATCAGCGACAAGGCGGTGTTGCTGTTGGCGGAGAAGGGCAATAACCAGTCGTTGCTGCGTTTGAAAGGCCCGGCGCTGGATCTGTCCGAATTCGATCTCGGGGTACGGCCCCAAGCTGCGCAGACGCTATTCATTTATAGCGAGCGGGATATCTATCGCCCAGGAGAGACGGTGCATTTCAATGCACTGTTACGCGATGGTGACGGCCACCTGCAAGCGGCGCCAACGCTCAAGGCGCGTTTGTTGCAGCCCGACGGTCAGGTGGTGCGGCGGTTGACGCTGCGGGGTACGGCACCGGGTTTTTATCAGCTTGAAGCCGCATTGCCTGCGAATGCGGCCACCGGAGGCTGGCGTTTTGAAGTCGATAAGCCAGATGGCAAGGTGGCGGGATATCCGTTCAAGGTGGAGGAGTTCCTACCGGAGCGGATGAAGCTCGTCTTTGCCGCTGGTGCCGCCGCGCGAACGGTGCTTGGGCCTGCTGACAAGTTGCGCGTTCCAGCCAAAGGCGAATATTTGTATGGCGCACCGGCCAGCGGTAATCGTCTGAGTACGTTGTTGCATGTCAGCCATTGGCGCTCCCCGGTCGATAGCCTGAAAGGTTTCGAGTTTGGCGATGTGCGTGACGATGGGCCGCTGGGCAGCAGTGAGTTGGAGGATATTTTTCTCGATGCCAACGGCGAAGGCGTGATTGTCAGTGACAGCCGCTGGCAGCAGACGCGTTCGCCATTGCGATTGCGCCTTGTCAGCAGCCTGTACGAGTCCGGCGGGCGCCCGGTGACGCGGCGCTACGATGTGCTGGTATGGCCAGGCGACCCGCTGATCGGTATTCGCCCAGAATTTGGCAAGGATGAGAATCCGCCGGAAAACAGCCGGGTACGCTTCGATATTGTGCGGGCGACCCTGCAGGGCAAAAAACTGGCGGCCAAATCCGTCGAGGTGACGCTGGTACGTGAGGAGCGGCAGTATTTTTGGGAATACTCCGAACCTGAGGGCTGGCACTACGAATCATCGGATCAGGAATATCCGGTAGAGACGCGCACGCTGTCGATTGTGGCAGGGCAGCATGCCACGGTCGAACTGCCGGTGGAGTGGGGTCGATATCGTCTGGAGGTGCGCGACAGTGAAACCGGACGCCTGTCCAGGGCGAGCGCATATAAATCAACGTGAAAATAATACCTTAGCGCGGTAGTTATCATCCCATGCAGCTTTGCGGCGCTTTTTTGCCAGGCTCAACGCAGATGGCTCCCGCTCAAACAGGTTCATG
>JALSHZ010000023.1 GCA_026981985.1 Gammaproteobacteria bacterium
GCTACCCGTGCGCGTTCTGCACTGCGTTCGCTGCAGAAAAGTACCGATTTGATCAAGCGGTTTTTTCATGAGTCACATGTGCAATATGTAATAACTTGATGTCTGGTAGGTTTTTGCCGGGTTAGTAGCTCCAGGTTGTAGAACCCTTGTGGCACGTTCTGCCCTTTTTTCGCACAGGCCACCGCATCGGCCAGGAGAAATAGGGTGAGCTGCACCTCTTCGCCAGCCAGAGCTTTCGCAAGACGCAAACCATTGTAGCTGCGTTCGGTCCCATAAGGTGGGTCATTCAGAATAATCAGGATTTTCATGTGTGCTTTTCCTGTTGACTATGTGTGTCCAAAGGCCATGACTGTTTTCTCCACGCCGCCATCCCGCCCGCAACCACTTCGACGTTCTCAAAGCCATGACTCAATAGCAGCTTTTTAGCTGCGCCTGAACGACGATCGGTGGTGCAGATCAGCGCGACGGGGGACTGCCGGTATTCACTTAGCTCATCGATTGTTGCGTTGAGGCTTTCGAGGGGAACGTTGCGGGCGGCCGCTATGTGTCCGGTCGCATAGTCCGTGGCGGTGCGCACATCGAGCAACAACGGTGGGTTTTCTGATGCCAGTTGCTGACGGAGTTCTTCAAGCGAAAGGGTCGGCCGCTGGCGCAAACGTTTGACGATCCGCGGCAAAAATGCAACGCCTGCAAGCAGGGCAAGGGCGATCATCGCTTTTTGAATAACCCCCGTTCCGCCGGTCACTGCTTCACGGCCAGCATATCCCAGCCAGGTATAGGCGAAGGCACCCGGCAGCATGCAGATGTAGCTGGCAATTACATAATCCCGGAAACGGATGCGCGTCAGCCCAAGTGCATAGTTAAGTAGATTGAACGGGAATATCGGTACCAGCCGAACAAAGGCGACAAACCGCCAGCCTTCCTGTTCTACGCCTTGCTTGAGTTTTTTCAGCCGCCCGGCTGTTTTCTGTTCCACCCAGTCGGAGGCAAGATAGCGTGCGGCTAAAAAGGCAAACGCGGCACCGAGTGTCGCGCCGGTCAGGTTATAGAATGTTCCAAAAACCGGGCCAAATAGTGCTCCGCCTGCGAGCGTCAAGACCGAACCAGGCAGGAACAGTATCGTGCCGATCGCATAAACAAGCATGAACAACAATGGCCCGGCGATACCCGCATGATCTACCCAGTTCTGCAAAGCCTCTGCATCGATAAGATCGCGGTAGAAAACACCAGCGGCAATCGCCAACAGTAGCAGTAGGAAAAGCACCCACCGTAACCGTTTACTGTTCATTGTTTTATTGCTCATTGTCACTATTCCACTGCCTGCGGTTGATGGCGTAGCCGGAAATGCGACCAATAAAGGGCAGGGCGAGCATACCCGGCAAGCGGTCAACCAGCTTTGGGTCTCGGTAGCGATGGATGCCAATCGTCATGTCTTGATGTCCCGCACGGGGCTGATCGCGATAGGTGCCAAAAATACGATCCCACCAGGTCAGGCTGAACCCGAAATTACTGTTGGCT
This sequence comes from Gammaproteobacteria bacterium, assembly GCA_026981985.1. Taxonomy (GTDB): domain Bacteria; phylum Pseudomonadota; class Gammaproteobacteria; order UWMA-0217; family UWMA-0217; genus JALSHZ01. Next base: position 1,519 of record JALSHZ010000023.1, read on the forward strand.
TCGTCATCTTCGACCGAATGATGCACGCGGTGCATGTCGGGCGTTACCAGCACCCAGCGCAGAATCCGGTCAAATACGGGCGGCAAGCCGATATTGGCGTGGTTGAACATCGCCGTGGCATTGAGCAGTACCTCGAAAATTACTACCGCTACCACGGGCGGCCCCAGCAATACGATGGCGGCGAACTTGATCAGCATCGACAGAATAATTTCGATGGTATGAAAGCGCGCGCCCGTAGTGACGTCATAGTCGAGATCGGCATGGTGGACGCGGTGCAAGCGCCACAACAACGGGATCGCATGAAACATTACATGCTGTACCCAAATGACAAAATCCAGGATCACCACCGAGAGAATTACCGCAATACCAAGCGGCATCTGATAGATATTCATCAGTCCCCAACCCTGAACATTCGCGAGCACCGCGATGCCAACCGCTGCAGTGGGGAATACCAGGCGCAGAACGAAACTGTTGAGAAAGACCAAGCCGATATTGCTCGTCCAACGCAGCGTTTTCGACACGGTGAGTACGCGGCGTGGAGCGCGAAGCTCCCAAATTGCCATGATGGCGAAGACGCCAAAGAAAAATCCCAGCCGGATCGGGAGTTCATGTTCGAGAATCCACTGCTGCCAGTTCATTGTTGTCAAACCTCTGCTGGTGGGCTGTTATAATTTGCTATCAAACTTGTATTCAATTACTTCATTGAATACTTGAATGCTAGCAGAGACTACCAACATGTCAACAACTGGATTCAAACAACAGCTCTTTCAGCAATTCGCCAGGGTCGCCAAGGCGATGGGCCACGGCTCGCGGCTCGAATTGCTTGAGTTTCTTGCCCAGGGGGAGCGCAGCGTCGATCAACTCGCGAAAGTATCCGGTCTCAGTGTCGCCAATACCTCCCAGCATCTACGTTTGTTGCTGCAAGCCGGACTCGTCACCAACCGCAAGGCGGGGCAAAAAGTCTACTACCGCCTGAGCGGTGAGGATGTCGTTGGCTTACTGGCCTCACTGCGACAAGTCGCCGAGCGACACCTTTCTGACGTGAGCCGACTCATCAACGACTACCTCAGCGTCAAGGATGAACTCCAGCCCGTGCCGGCCACCGAACTGCTCGAAATGGCACGTGAAGGCATTGTCACTGTGCTCGACGTGCGACCACCCGAGGAATACGCAGCCGGGCACTTGCCGGGCGCAGTCAACATCCCTCTGGCCGAACTTGAAGCCCATCTCGACCAACTCCCGGAAGATCAGGCAGTCGTCGCCTATTGCCGCGGTCCGCACTGCGTCCTCGCATTCGATGCGGTGGAGCAACTGCGACAAAAAGGATTCAACGCAAGACGCCTCGATGGTGGCTTGCCGGAATGGAGGTTGGAGGGATTGCCGGTGGAGCAGGGGATCAGGTCGTGATACACGCCAGCGCCACTGGTTGAAGGGCTTTCAGGAATCCGAAAGCTGGTTGGGTTTGCAAGGGTGGTTCTAACGAATCAGGCGCCGCTCGAGTAATGTAGTCATATCCCTGCGGCCATCAAGAATGCAATGAATGAAGACGTCCTGCCGGATCACTTCATAAATGACACGATATGGCTTGAAATTGACCTCCCTGTAATTTCTGACACCGATTCGATCCAGCTTGGGTGGGGCATGGCCCCGTTCAGGCAGCTCGGTAAGTCGTGAACAGAGGGATTCCAACTGTTCGAGTACATATTCTGCATTTTCCACTGAGTCATGGTGTGCAATGTAGCGGTAGATATCGATCAGGTCGTGTTCAGCATCTTCGATAATTCGGACACGATAACGTTTCACTCGGCGAGTTCCCTGATTCGCTTACGTACATCGGCAAAAGTCTTCCCGACTGGCTTGCTGCGGCCTTCCTGAATGCTTTTGGAGCTTTGGGCCAGTATCTTGAGCAGTGCCAGAGATTCCTGGGTTTGCTCATAACTTGCAATATCCTGGAGTACCGCTTTGGCTTCACCGTGCTGCGTGATGACCAGGGTATGCTGTCTTTCACTGACATCACGCAGAACCTCGGCGGTGTGGCTTTTCAAGTAACTGATAGGTTTGACTGATTCACTGAGTTTCATGGCGTATCCTGTTGTCTCGTGTGCTGACCGTGATTGACCTAAATATAGTCTGTATTTAGGTCAATCACAACAGGAGCTACTGAGAGGTTCGCTTGGGTGGTGGCTTTGAAAGGTGTCGATTGGCGACTATTGTTGAAACACGCAACGGAACCGATCCATAATTTAACATAATATCTATTATGCGACGCTTTGTGAGTGGCTGCGCAGGGTGCGGACGAGCAATGCGGTGGCCTGCTTGATTTCGGCAATGCTTGCTGATGACGGTGTTTCGAGTGTACGGATGTGTTTGACACAGTCATTAACGGATCGCGCTTGATGATAAATATCATCAAAGCCGTAGGCACCTGACGATCCGGCGAGTTTATGGGCCAGCGATGCGAGTGTTTCCACTGATGCGTCGCTCCAGTGATGATTGTCGGCTAGTTCGACAGCGGACTCGATGTCTTGGGCCTTTGTCTCAAACGATGCGCGGTATTCATTCATCAGTGCATTGAAACTGTCATTCATCGCTGATTCCCTTCCAGCTCGCTTTTGATGATGGCTGCGAGATTAGTGACATCACGTGGCTTTTGTGACAGGCGTGTACAGCCTGCTTCTCTTGCGTGCTGTTCCAGATGGCTGGTGATTGCTGAGGTCGCGGTAAACAGGACTACCGGACCTCGGTAACCTGAAGCGCGCGCTTTTTTAGCGAGATCAAGGCCATTCTCGTCACCGAGGTTGTAGTCGAGCACGATAATATCCGGCGCTATTTTGGCGATGTTGTCGACAAAGCCTTGCCCATCGACAAAGCAGATGGGCTTCATCCCTGCATCGTTGAGGATGATTTTATACAAGGAAGCGATATCGTTATCGTCTTCGACGATCATCACAACGGGCGTATCGCTGTGCTGAGTGGTACTGGCGGAGTGGGATTTGGGCGGAGTGCTTTGCTGTTGTGGCGCAGGGATCGTCAGCGTGATTCGAGTGCCTTCACCCTGCTTCGATGAGATATTCATGTCTCCTTTCATCGCGGCAACAACCTCCTTGACGATACTCAATCCAAGCCCGGAGCCGCGGCGGCCAGCCACATTATCAGCGCGGGAGAATGGTTCGAGGATTTTTTCGAGCGCTGATTCGGGAATGCCAATACCACTGTCTGCAACGACGACGGAAAGCGTGTCGTCTTTCCAGTCGGCAATGACATCGACATGCCCGTCATCTGTGAATTTCAGGGCATTGGTAATGAGATTGACGAGGACAAGATATAAATAGTGTTCATCGATCAGCAGGACCAACGACTGATTGAGGTTCTCATGGTAATTGAGTTCAAGCTGCTTCTCGGCGGCAGCAACATGAAACATATCAACGATAAACTGGAAAAATTGGGACATCTCAACCGGTACTGGTTTTATTTCCAGGCGGTTGGCGCTGATTTCCCCTTGCTCCAGGAGGTTATCGATCAGTGCCAGCAGGAATTTTGCATTTTTATCGATTGCCTGGAAACTTTGCCGCAAACCACTGTCGATTGATTCGCAGCGCGATGAAAGCAGTTCGCAATGACCGATTATCGTCGTAATGGGTGTGCGGAATTCATGGGAAACACCAGAGATGAACTGGTTCCTCACGTTGAGTGCGTTTTCCAGCTCGGTGTTTGTTTTTTTCAGCTCATCGGATAATGACTGCAGGCGCTGGTATAACAGTGAGATTTCGTGACTGCGCTGTTGTGCATCGCGAATGTTTTCCAGTTTTTGACGCGATTCAAGCAGAATGAGTCTGGTTCGGCTGCCATGGTCATCGGGTTGAACAATGATGTCGGCAATGTAGCCGCCGGGGAGGTTGACCAATGGCAGGGTCTGGGCAACGGATAAATCGAGGCCAACGACAATCGGTAGGAAATCCTCGGTGGTTGTGTCGGTTGCATTACTGTCAAACTGCAACCCGTACCAGGACGGGTCACCGCTCCAGCCCAGTAGTCGTCCTTCCGCATCGAGATCCAGGGTGACTGGATGAAGCAGAGTTGTCAGTGTTTCTTGCAAGCGACTATCGAACATCATCCAAAAACCGTCTGGCCAGAGAGATAAACGCTTGTTCCACCCCCTCCCCTGATTTTGCGCTGGTCAGTTGCCATTTCATGCCAGCATGAAGGTGAGCATGCGTATTGGCGTCGATTTTCCAGTCATCTATCAGGTCATGCTTGTTGAGAAGCTGGATGGACTTTGGCTGGCTAAGGGCATTGTCGATTGCCGCTTTTAGTGCGAGGGCGCTTTCAATGGTGTCAGTACGTGTGCCGTCGGCAACCAGCACATACCCATTGGCGCCGGCAAGATATGACCGGGAGACTGTTGTTAGTTTGTCTGCACCGGCAATATCCCAGATGACGAATTTTACTCTGGCGTGTTGATCGAACTGTACTTCCTTGGTGACGATACTGACACCCACAGTGGTCATGTAGTCTTCGGCAAAGATATTGTCCACATAGCGTTTTACGAGACTGGTTTTGCCGACGGCAAAGTCGCCAATCAGGCAGATTTTTTTGCGGTATGAAATCAAGGCTATTGGCCCGCCTGTTTTATTATAAGGTGTGGTGAAAGTGCTGCTTGCAGCCGTTTAAGCTTGATTTTCTCTTCATCCGTCAACATTCGGTTAACAAGGACTTCAACGATATTCGCGCCGTTCTGCCGCAATGAAATACTCTCTAGATTCTGGAGCATCGTGTCGAGCATGGCTCGGGTCTCGTCAAGATCCAGTCGTAACTTGTCAGTGTCAATGGCCGCCAGCCCGATTGGCATGCTCTGCTTCAGTGATCTGAGCGATAACAGCCAGTCCAATGGGGCTGTTCCAGATATTATCAATGTGCTGTCTTTTACTTCAGACTGTAAGGATGCAGGAATGTTCAACTCACGTCTGGCGCGTCGATGGATGATTTCCGGCGATAGAGACAAATACGGTTCCAGTTGGAAACTGACCTTCCCTGCCAGGCCGTGGCTTGCTGCCAGATCCTCAGGGGCGAGTGCATCTTGGTCTTTCAGGCCATGAACCACCCGCTCCCCTCCCCTTTCGGTTATTTGCGATGCAACGATACCGGGCTGCTCTGCCAGTGCGGCCAACAAGTTTTCAAAACGGTTTTTCTGGAAATGCTGCCAAGACAGATACCCTAGCAGCGTCAGTGCTGCCAGCGTTGCGGCACCAACCAGGAGCTTTAGCTTCTTTTTGTTGATGCCTTTGTGTTTTGGCTCCTGAAATTGAAACTCGCGGCCAAGCGCTTGCTTCAACAGTGTATTGACCCCAGGAAGAACATCGCCAGAACCAGAGAATGCTTCGAGTCGTCGTGAGTGTGCTGCATGGATATCTTCATTGATTTCCTTGAGCTTGCGCCGGTATGCAGGGGTTGCAACACCACGGACGACACTGGCGAGCAGCGCGCTTGGGCCATGCTCGAGATAGACAATTCGGTCGCCAACGGTGACGCGGCTAAGATGATTCTCCTTATTACCTGCAAAGGATTCTCTGACAAAAGACTCGATGGCGGACAGCATTGCTGATACCGCGTCGTTGTCCTTTTCTATTTCCTCGGATGATGAGACGTGCGAAATCAACAGACCGCTGCGCCGATGAATCAGGAACACCTGTTCCACCTGATACCGCAGCATATGTCGCAACATGATCTCGTGAAATGGTACGCCGGTGCGCAAAGCTTCGAAACGCCATTTCAGAGACGCCGCTGAAAATTCCTGTTTGAGTAAGAGATCGATGCTTTCGAGGAAGCCCTGCATGGCCTGCTCGATAGATTTACGGATGGCTGGTAGTACCGCGGGATAGAGAATCCCGGCCACACGTTCGCTGTCACGTCGTATGGAAACGCGAATGGCTTCTGTCGTAGGTTCGGAAATGACGCGTGATAGTTTTTCTGGTTCCGGTGCTTTCTTCAGTGCCTCGACAAGGACGCTGGCGACATCATCAGCCCGACGCTCGGGATCTTCGAGCCGTTGCCGTACAGCTTCCAGATCGGATTGGTGGCGTCCCAGCAGTAATGCTTGCAGCTTTTGCAGATCGGACTGGGAAGGTGTGCTCATTCGGGTGCAGATTGCAGCAGTTTGGCGGCCATGTCTTGAAACAATGCAGCCAAATCCCGGTCATGGCTCGCGGCACCTTGGCGTAGTGATGCTGCTTCTTCATCGAGTGCATCCCTGAGCGCTTGCTGTTGCCGCGACGTTTCGGTGTTCAGCGCTTCAAACTCATCGCGAAGTGCTTGCGTCTGCTGGCGCAGTTGCTGATCCAGTTCGGCAATGGCGTGGGCAGAGGTTTCACGGTATTGCTCAAGCTCGTTTTGCAGTGCGACCGCGCGCGTTTCGATCTGCTCTTCGAGTACGGCGATGCGCTTCTCCAAGACGTTAAGCAGCCGGCTGTTGTGCGTTAACAGCATCTCCTCGACGCGTGCGAAGCGCTCTTCCATCGCGCGTAGTTGTGGGCCAAAGAGTATCGTGCGGATTTGCTCGATGGCTTGCAGATCACTGCTGCCCGCGGGCGGTGGGGTGTTGCCCTCACCTTCGGCAGTAGATGCGGTTTGGAGAGTCGGTTCGGATGTCATACCGGTTACCGTGGCTGGCGTACAAGGAACACGGCATATTTTACCCGGAATTCCCGATCATTACTCAGGAATAAACAGGAAGGTGGCAGTAACGGCGCCTATGGTGAAGCCTGTTCGTGGCCGGCGCTTCCCCCGCGCTCTTCATGGGGATTGGCTTGATCCAGACGATAACCATGCTGGTAGATAGAAGTCAGCCCCCATCCGGTTTCTGATCCGAAGCGTAATTTTTTACGCAGACGGCTGATATGGGTATCGACCGTGCGGGTGTTCAGATCAGGAGACATACCCCACACCGTATCGAGAATATGGCCACGGGAGATGGCGCGACCCAAATTCTTGAAAAGAAATACGGCCAGATCGTATTCCTTTTGGGTCAGTTCGATGGGTTCGTCGTGCAGCGTGATCGTCCGGTTGGCGAGATCAATCGTGTATGGCTCGAAGTCCAGTGATTGTGAGTTACTACGCCCCAATAACATGCGCCGCTGCAATGCACCGACACGAGCCACCAGTTCACGCTGATTCAGCGGCTTTTCCATGTAGTCGTCAGCACCCGCTTCCAGCGCCCGAACAATGTCGTCTTCGCTGTTTTTCTGGGTGCAGAACAGAACGGGCATGTTCCAGTCGTAGTGGCTGCGCGTCCAATCCAGCACCTCGATACCCGTCATGTCAGGAACCATCCAGTCCAGGATCAGCAGATCAAAACTCTCTGAACGCAGTACGCGCACGAGGTCTCGTCCAGCCTGAAAGCTGGTAACCTGGTGGCCAGCATCTTCCAGCCAAAGCCTGATGAGGCGTGCCTGATCAGGATCATCTTCGAGGTATGCGATTCTCAAGACTGCTTCTCTCCCCCTCTGCGTACAGGAACTCGTGCTTTGTGATGCCCTGCGCTACCGGCGGAACACCCATTATCTGTTGATGTGATATAGAGCAAGATTCCATTCATGCCATTCGGCAATAGTAACGTTATCGACAGGTCGTATAAACCAATGAATGTTAATAGTTGTGTCTTGTGGTCACGGAACTTGTCGTTTCGTCGCTAAAAATGCACCGTTAATCAACGGCTGAGGCATTTTTACCACAACTAACAGTGGAAGGCCACGGGCGATGATGGCCGCCCACAATCGTAACTGCAATCGGCAATCGTTGCCGTTCAGGTCAGCGGACGGCCCACATTTGCCAGTGGACGAAAATGTAACAGCATGTTTCCAGGCAGCATGGTACAGTGGCGCCTTGATAGCATCGTGGACAGGGCGAAAACTGAATTTGCATTCACTAGGGATTACCCTAGAAATCATGACAGCACTCCCCGTGTGTGAAAAATACCCCAATTTATCAAAAACTTAGTAATCTTGAGCTAGGTCAAAAAACGGCTGATATCAGGTTTACTAATTTTTCTATATTAGAATATACTAATGCAACGCTGGAGATCGGGTAGCGGATTATCAACGGACTGATGGAGAGGAATTCGTCCCCCGGCTCTTGGGTTACCTTTAACAACCTTTTTGATCAAAAAATACGAGGAAATCGTAATGAAATACGCAAAGCTTGCACTCGCAGCTGCCATCGCAGCTTCTACTTCCATCGCCGCCGCTGGTGACTGGTTTGACGATGGCTCCGGCTGGGGCGACGGCCGTGGCTATGGCTCCGCTGATACCCGTGGCTATGGTTATGGTGATACCCGTGGCTACGGCAGCGGTTACGGCGACACTCGCGGTTATGGTTCTGGCTACGGCACTTCGCGCGGTAGCGGCTATGGCTCCGGTTATTCTGATGGTGATGTTGACGGCGATGTCGATGGTGATGTCGATGGCGAATTCAACATGAGCTTCTCCGGCAAGGCACGTGGTCGCGGCAAGGGTCGCGGTAAAGGTCGAGGCCACGGTTATGGCTCTGGCTATGGTGACGGTTACGGCAGCGGCTATGGTGACGGTTACGGTAGCGGCTATGGTTATGGCGACGGCTACGGCAGTGGCTACGGCGACGGTTATGGCAGCGGTTATGGCTATGGCGACGGCTACCAGAACTGGGAAGGTGGGGACAGCTACTATGGCGGACGTCCTTACTACGGTCGCGGTTACGGTTGGGCACCTGCGCCAGTAGCACCGGCTCCAGCACCTGCAGCTGCCGGCGCGGCAACAGCACCTGCTGCCGCCCCTGCGCCGATGATGGCACCTCCTGCACGTCCGGCAATGCAGATGCCCCAGCGCCCTGCACGTCCTGACAACAGCGCCATGATGCAGCAGATGCGTCAGCAACAGCAGGCTGCGATGCAGGCTCAGCAGAAGGCTTTCGCCGAGTTCCAGAAGCAGATGCAAGCACAGCGTCAGGCTTTTGAAGCCGAAGCCAAGAAAGCAGCTGCCGAAGCACCCAAGCCCGCAGCAAAAGCTGAAGCGGCGGCCGGAAAGTAAGTTTTCGCCAGTTCGCTTGAAAAGCAGTTGGAAAAAGCCCGCATTCGCGGGCTTTTTCTTTTTGGGCACTGACCCATTTCTGTCCTTCGGATATAATCCGCTGCTCCTACAAGCGGCCTTTCATCATGCATACCAGACATAAAACCCGAGCTGTCGATATTGGCGGTGTCATTGTCGGCGGTGACGCGCCGGTGGTCGTGCAATCGATGACCAGTACCGACACCGCAGACGTTATCCGCACGGCCGCCCAGGTCGTCGAACTCGCCAATGCGGGCTCCGAGCTGGTGCGCATCACCGTCAACAATGAAGCCTCTGCCGCTGCCGTGCCTGAGATCCGCGAGCACATGGCAAAGATGGGTTGTGACACGCCACTGGTCGGGGACTTCCATTTCAACGGCCACAAATTGCTGGCGAAATATCCGGAATGTGCTGCCGCACTGGCCAAATACCGGATCAATCCCGGCAATGTCGGACGCGGCGCCAAACGCGATGAGCAGTTTGCGCAGATGATCGAATTTGCCTGTCGTTACGACAAGCCGGTGCGGATCGGCGTCAACTGGGGTTCACTCGACCAGGTCGTTCTGGCGCAGAAACTCGACGAAAATGCCGCCCGGGAAGTACCCAAGGAACTGTCGGAAGTCACCCATGAAGCGCTGATCGAATCGGCCTTGTCGAGCGCGCAAAAGGCCGAGGCACTCGGGCTCCCGGCAGACCGGATCGTTCTGTCCTGCAAGATGAGTGGCGTCCAGGATCTGATTGCGGTGTACACTGCCCTGGCGCAACAGTGCGACTATGCACTGCACCTCGGGCTCACCGAAGCCGGCATGGGCAGCAAGGGCATCGTGGCTTCTACGGCCGCGCTGTCGATCCTGCTGCAACAAGGTATCGGCGACACCATCCGCATTTCACTGACACCTGAGCCAGGCGGATCACGCAGCCAGGAAGTTGTCGTTGGGCAGCAGATTCTGCAGGCACTGGAACTCAGGGCATTCACGCCGTCGGTGGTTTCCTGCCCCGGTTGCGGGCGCACAACCAGTGACTATTTTCAGACCCTTGCCGCAGAAATCCAGGATTACCTCCGAGAGCAGATGCCGCAGTGGCGCAGCCGCTACCAAGGGGTCGAAAGCATGAGCGTTGCGGTCATGGGTTGCGTGGTCAATGGGCCGGGTGAAAGCAAGCAAGCGGATATCGGCATCAGTTTGCCGGGCACTGGCGAACGACCAGTTGCGCCGGTCTATATCGATGGCGAAAAGGATGTGACCTTGAAGGGTGACAACATCGCTACGGAGTTCCAGGCGATCGTTGAACGCTATGTCGAGCGGCGTTACGGGAACAGCTGAGTGTCAATCCTCCATTGGCGTAATATCTTCCTTGTTGATCTCCGGCAGCTTGTCGCAGGGCACTTCGCCCCCCATGTCGCAAATCACGCGGGCCATCTTTTCCATGCGTTCGTCCATCAGATGGATGTGTTCGATCAGCCCATGAAACGCATTGGCCACCGGGTCAGGCATCTCCTGACTGGTGCCGTAGGCGTCGAAGCCCATTTTTTCTGCGAGCTTCTGTTTCTTTCCACCCAGCGGTTCTTTCTTCGCGCCGATGACGCGGCCGGGAATGCCGACCACGGTGGCGGCCGCCGGTACGTCTTTGAGCACAACGGCATTGGAGCCGACACGTGCGCCCTCCCCCAGCGTGATTGGGCCGAGAATTTTCGCGCCAGCACCGACAACGACGTTGTTTTCCAGGGTCGGATGCCGTTTCCCTTTGTTCCAGCTGGTGCCCCCGAGCGTTACGCCGTGATAGAGCGTGCAGTCGTCACCGATCTCCGCGGTCTCTCCAATCACCACACCCATGCCGTGATCGATGAAAAAGCGTCGCCCGATGGTCGCGCCGGGATGGATTTCGATACCGGTAAACAGCCGTGACACATTCGACAACACCCGCGCCAGCCACTTCAGCCGGTGATTGAACAAGGCATGGCTGATGCGGTGAAAAATCACCGCCCAGATGCCAGGATAGGTGGTCAGAATTTCGAAGCTGTTTCTCGCAGCCGGGTCACGTTCAAAGACGCAAGCAACATCTTCTCGAATTTGGCTTAGCACTGTCGTGCCTCCTTTGTACTCATGCGTCAGTCGCGTTTCTTTTTCTTGAAAGGCCTTTAAGAATACCACGCATTATTTTGATTTCATTGATTGTTGGTCTTGCTTTGATAAACAGGCGACGGAGCTTCAATGGCAGCTGACGCGGGTTGTCCGGATCGAGAAAACCGATGTCGACCAGATCGCGCTCCAGCTGCGCGTGAAAGCTGTCGATCATCCCGGCTGGTGCGTATTCCTCTTCGGGTCGCTCAGGCTCATGCACTGCATCACCGAGTGCCGCGATCCGCAGTTCATAGCACACCACCTGCACTGCAGCAGCGAGATTCAGCGAGCTGAATGCCGGATTCACCGGAATATTGAGCAGCTTCTGACACAAAGCCAGTTCGTCGTTGCTGAGCCCGGTGCGCTCGCGACCAAACACAACCGCCACCTTGCTGCTTTGCCGCTCTGTAATGGCCATGCCCGCCGCTTCCCTGACGGTGACCACCGGCCAGCGCAGCGAGCGTAACCGCGCCGTGGCGCCGAAGGTCAGCTGGCAATCTGCTATTGCCGCTGCGAGACTGTCGACCACGCGCGCGTTGGCCAGCACATCGTCGGCACCGGCAGCGCGCGCTGTCGCCTCGACACAGGGATAGTCCTTCGGGTTGACCAGCACCAGCTCGCCAAGGCCCATGGTTTTCATCGCTCTGGCCGCCGCCCCGATATTGCCGGGATGAGAGGTTTCCACCAGGACGATTCTTATATCACTCGGTTCAGACACAAAAAACTCACATCAGCTGAGAGGGGTTTGCTATTCTTACGCGCCCTCAATTGTCGATCCCGGAAGAGTACCATGCATCCGATGCTCAACACCGCCATCAAGGCCGCGCGTGCTGCCGGCGAGATTATCCTACGCAATATCGATCGCGTCGATACGCTGACGATCAGCAACAAATCGAGAAACGACTACGTCAGCGAAGTGGACAAGAAGGCGGAAGCCGAAATCATCCGCATCCTCAGCCGGGCCTATCCGGAGCATGGCTTTTTCGGCGAAGAGAGTGGCGACCAGTCGGAAGGCCGGGAATATCAATGGGTCATCGATCCCCTGGACGGCACCACCAACTTTCTCCACGCCATCCCGCAGTACTCGGTGTCCATTGCGCTACGCCGCGACCGGCACTTCGAGCAAGCTGTTGTCTATGACCCTTTCAAAGATGAACTGTTCACCGCATCCCGAGGCGCTGGTGCACAGCTCAACGGCAAACGCATCCGGGTTTCGGCAGCGCGCTCGCTCGAAGGTGCCCTGCTTGGCACCGGCATCCCCTTCCGCGAGGATCAAGATCTCGAACTTTACCTGGAAACACTGCGCGTACTCGTTCCCGGCACCGCCGGGATTCGTCGGGCCGGCTCGGCGGCGCTCGACCTGGCCTATGTCGCCGCGGGTCGCTTTGACGGCTTCTGGGAATTCGGTGTCAACAAGTGGGATGTCGCTGCGGGTATCTTGCTGGTGCAGGAGGCTGGTGGTCTGGTCGGCGACCTCTACGGCGGCCTGAACCACTATGAGAATGGCGATATTCTCTGTGGTGGCGCGAAGGTCTACAAGAACATGCTGGAGCGTTTACGCAATGTCAGCGGCTTGCGGCAAGCTGTATAGGCTCCCAGCCGGGAAAAAGGCTCAACAAATCACCGCAGGATGAACAGCTTGCGCCAATACTGCTATCCTTGATCCTGTGCCAGTCGACGCTTCAACAGGACTATCAGGATGTATCAGACGCTGCTCAGTATTTTTATTCCTCCCTTGGCCATCTGTCGCTACGGGGCCGCCGCTTGCTGTATCTACCCGATTTCGGGTATCTGGTTGGGCGGTCTGGCGTTGTTCGCTTACTATTTTCTGACCTCACACCACATCAACGCACTGACCGAACTGGGCAGCCTCTATGGCGGCGTTGCACTGGTGCTGATCGCGATTGTGTGGACGCGACTGACGCTGAAGCAGGTTGAAACGGAAGGCATGCGAACCACTACCGGCGGCAATCGAATTTGCTCGCGGCTGGTGCCGAACCCACAGGAACCAGACCCGCTTGAAGAGGTGGCCAAAACGCGTGAGGGGCGCTGATGCGCCCTTGCTCTCGAGGGTCTCATTACGACACCCTCTTCTCTGAGGGTGCGCCTTGAGGTAACGCTACGGCATGCTATCCAGCTCGCTATCATCCCGTTCTTCAGGGATCAGATCTTTCTGGCTCACGCCCATCGCCAATACGGCATTGCTGGCGATATAGATCGACGAGTAGGTACCGACGACCACGCCAACGATCAGCGCCACGGAAAACGAGTGGATGATCTCCCCGCCAAGCAAAAACAGCGCGACAAGCACCAACAGGGTTGTCAACGAGGTGATAATCGTGCGGCTGATGGTTTGATTGATGGAAATATTGATCACTTCTTCGGGCGTTCCTTTGCGAACCTTGCGGAAGTTCTCGCGTATGCGGTCGAAGACGACAATGGTGTCGTTCAGTGAGTAGCCGATGACCGCCAGTACGGCAGCCAGCACCGTCAGATCGAACTCCATCTGGGTGGCCGCAAAGAATCCGAGCGTCAGTACCACGTCATGCACCAGGGCGATAATCGAGGCGAAGGAAAAGCGGTATTCAAAACGGAAGGCAACATAGATCAGAATACCAAATAGCGCGTACAGCATGGCCAGGCCACCGTCTTCGCGCAGCTCTTCACCCACCTGCGGGCCAACGAACTCAACCCGCCGCATTTCCACTTTGTCGTCGGATGCCTCTTGCAAGGTGTGAATCACTTCGTCGCTCAGCATCGAACGGTTCTCACCTTCACGTGGTGCCAGCCGGATCAGCACCTCTTTCGAGGTACCAAAATACTGCACGCTGGCGCGTTCGAAGCCTTTTGCCTCCAATGCGTTGCGGATGCTGTCGAGGTCGGCAGGCTGTTCATAGCCAACTTCAACCAAGGTACCGCCAGTAAAATCCAGCCCCAGGTTCAGCCCCCGGAACACGATAAGCAGAATCGAAGCAAGCACAAGAACGGTCGACACGATTGCACTGATCCGCCGTTTGCCCATGAAATCGATATTTCTTCCTTCGAGCATTATTTGACGCCTCCAATGGAAAGGGAATCGAGCCTTGCCTTGCGCCCGTAGATGAGATTGATGATGCCGCGTGACACAATGATCGCGGTGAACATCGATGAGAGGATGCCGATGCTCAGGGTGACGGCGAAGCCCTTGATCGGACCGGTGCCAAAGGTGAACAACACCAATGCTGCGATCAGCGTGGTGATATTGGCATCCATAATGGTCGAAAAGGCCTGTTCATAACCGGCGCTGATACTGGCCTGTGGTGAATTGCCCAGCCGCAGTTCTTCCTTGATACGTTCGAAGATCAGCACATTCGCGTCTACCGCCATGCCTACGGTGAGCACGATACCGGCGATGCCGGGCAGGGTCAGCGTGGCCTGCATGATCGACAGAATCGCGATGATCAGTACCAGGTTGAGGGTCAGTGCAATATTGGCCACGACCCCGAACAGGCGGTAGTAGAACACCATGAAGATCATCACCAGTACGAAACCCACCAGCACCGAGAGGAAACCCTTTTCGATATTCGCCTTGCCAAGGCTGGGGCCAACGGTGCGTTCTTCGATGAAGTACATCGGTGCGGCCAGCGCACCGGCGCGCAGCAGCAAGGCAAGATCACGTGCCTCGCGGGGATTGTCGAGGCCGGTAATCTGAAAGCGCTTGCTCAGCTGATCCTGGATACGGGCAACGTTGATGACCTCCTCGACCTTGCTGCCATCGGGCTTGGTTTCGATGAACACCACCGCCATCAGCTTCTTGATGTTTTCGCCGGTGGCCTTGGAGAACATCCGCGCACCTTTGCCGTCGAGGGTGATATTGACCGACGGCGTACCGGTCTGCGAGTCGATGCCCGAGGCGGCACCGGTGATGTACTCGCCTGTGAGAATCACCCGCTTTTTCAGCAGGATCGGATTGCCATTGCGTTCGCGAAACAGCTTGTCCTGCGGTGGTACCCGGCCGGATGAGACGGCAGCATACGGGTCACCCTGCTCGTCGACCATGCGAAACTCCAAGGTAGCGGTCGCACCAAGGATTTTCTTTGCCCGCGCAGTATCCTGCACCCCCGGCAGCTGCACGACGATACGTTCCAGCCCTTGCTGCTGGATGATCGGTTCCGCCACGCCGAGTTCGTTGACCCGCTTGCGCAACGCGGTAATGTTCTGCTGTAGGGCAAAACGTTTCAGCGCGAGAATGTGGTTGTCGTCAAGACTGGCGATGATGTAAGCGCCATCGTCACGATCCTCTTCGGAGAAGTCGAATTCGCCACGGAAGTCGTCTTTCAATACTGCCAGTGCGCGCTCGCGCTCCTCAGCAGTCTTGAACTTGAGCGTGATCCGATTGCCGTCACGACGAATCCCCCGGGAGCGGATCTTCTCTTCCATCAACGAGTTGCGAAAGTCGGTGCGTGAACGCTCCAGTGCCTTGTCGATGGCGGCTTTCATGTCCACTTCGAGCAGGAAGTGAACACCACCACGCAGATCGAGACCAAGGTACATCGGTTTTGCATTCAGGCTGCGCAGCCAGCCCGGGGTCGCCGGTGCCAGATTAAGGGCTACGACATAGCGCGATCCGAGCGCATCCCTTACCTCGTCGAACGCTGCCAACTGGGCTTCGGTGTCGTGGAAGCGAACCATGATCATCTCTGGATCGAATGAGATGGATTTGTACGGCAGCGACTTCGACTCGACCACCGCCATGACGCGATCTTTGTCCGCTTGCGTCAGTGGTTCATGCGTGGCCGGGCTGATCTGCAGCGAGGGATCTTCGGGGAACAGGTTAGGCAGCGCATAGAGCAGCCCAACCAGCACCACGACGACGATCATCACATACTTCCAGAGTGGGTATCGGTTCATCGGCGGGATCAATCCTTGTTGCTTCGGCACCGCCCGGATGCAATCAGGGCGGTGCCAGTGGGTTGTGACTACTTGCTGAGCAGTCTTATTTCTTTTTCATCGTGCCTTTGGGCATGACGGCGGCGATCGCCTGACGCTGTACCTGAACTTCGACACCATCGGCAACTTTCATGGTGATGAAATTCTCGTCCAGCTGAGTGATCTTGCCGAGCAAACCACCGTTGGTGACCACTTCATCCCCCTTGCTCAAGGCATCGAGCAGTGCCTTGTGTTCTTTGGCACGCTTACTCTGCGGGCGGATGATCATGAAATACATGATGGCGAAGAAAACGCCGATCATGATGAGGAAACTTAGTGGGTCGCCTTGCTGTTGGCCGCCGGCCGCATGGGCGCTGTTGATCAGAAACTCCATTGTGGACTCCGTTGGTAGGTGAAAGCTGGGTTGCCTGAGCAACCGTAAAAATGGCGCGTATTATGCCACACGCTCGGCCAGGCGAGCATAAAAGTCGTCTATCCAGCTGGACAGACGGTGTGCAGCAATGGCTTGGCGCAGTTCCTGCATCAACTGCTGGTAGTAATACAGGTTGTGGATCGTATTTAGTCGGGCGCCAAGAATCTCACGGCAGCTGTCCAGATGCCGCAGATAGGCGCGCGAGTAGTTGCGGCAGGTATAGCAGCCGCAATCCGGGTCAATCGGCCTCGTATCGCTACGAAAGCGGCTGTTACGGATCTTCAGCACGCCGTTTTTAGTGTAGAGAAAGCCGGTACGTGCATTGCGTGTTGGGATCACACAGTCGAACATGTCGACACCACGTCGCACCGCTTCGACAATGTCTTCCGGCTTGCCGACCCCCATCAGATAACGCGGCGCATCGTCTGGCAGATGCGGTAAGGTGACATCGAGCACGGCTTCACGCTCTTCTTTGGGTTCACCCACTGACAATCCACCAATGGCATAGCCGTCGAAACCGATATCGCGCAGCCCGGCTGCAGATTCCTGCCGCAGCGCCTCGTACATGCCGCCCTGCACGATGCCGAACAGTGCCGATGCGCTATCGCCATGCGCCTCCTTGCTGCGCTGTGCCCAGCGTAGTGACAGGCGCATCGAGTCTGCTGCCTGGTTCAGTGTCGCCGGGAATGGTGTGCATTCGTCGAAAATCATGACGATGTCAGAGCCGAGTGCATGCTGCACCGCCATCGAACGTTCCGGCGTCAGTTCCACTTTGGCGCCATCGACGGGCGAGCGGAACACCACGCCCCGTTCGCTGATCTGGCGCATGTCGGCGAGGCTGAACACCTGAAAGCCGCCGGAGTCGGTCAGGATCGGTCCCTCCCAGTGCATGAAATCATGCAGATCGCCGTGCTGGGCAATGATCTCGGTGCCGGGCCGCAGCATCAGATGAAAGGTGTTACCTAGGATGATATCGGCACCGAGATCGCGCAGCTCTTCAGGCGTCATCGCCTTGACTGTGCCGTAGGTGCCCACCGGCATGAAAGCGGGCGTTTCCACCACGCCACGGGGAAAGATCAGCCGGCCACGTCGTGCCAGCCCGTCGGTATTGTCTAGTTCAAATTTCATGCGTGGGCTTCTCGATGAACATGGCATCGCCATAGCTGAAAAAACGGTATCGTTGTTCGACCGCATGCCGATAGGCGCGCCTTACCGGTTCGAAACCGGCAAAGGCCGAGACAAGCATCAGCAAGGTCGACTGTGGCAGGTGGAAATTGGTCAATATCGCATCGACGACCCTGAACTGAAAACCGGGCGTAATGAACAGGCGGCTATCACCCTGAAACGGTTGCAGCGCACCTTCCTGAGCAGCCGTCTCCAGGCTGCGTACGGACGTCGTTCCCACCGCGATCACTCTGCCACCACGCGCCTTGCAAGCTGCCACTGCGGCCACGGTTTCCGCTGAGACTTCGAGCCACTCCGCATGCATGCGGTGATCGGCGATATTCTCGACACGAACGGGCTGGAAGGTGCCGGCCCCAACGTGCAAGGTCACCTCGGTCGTGGCGACGCCTTTTTCATGCAGCGCCTGTAGCAATGCGGTATCGAAATGCAATCCGGCGGTCGGTGCTGCCACCGCTCCGGGCCGTGAGGCATAGACAGTCTGATAGCGCTGCATGTCGATATCGTCATCGGCACGGGTAATATAGGGCGGCAGCGGCATATGGCCTGCGGCGTCGAGAATCTCCGGCCATGGGGTTTCGCTGTGCAGAATGAACAAATCATCCTCACGCCCGGTTACCGACACACTGAATTCATCCGCCAGCACCAGCCTGCTACCGGCTCGCGGTGAACGGCTGGCGCGCAGATGCGCCGCCACCTCGTGGGTATTGCGCAGCCGTTCCACCAGCACCTCGACCTTGCCACCACTCTCTTTGCGTCCGAACAGTCGCGCAGCGAGCACACGGGTATTGTTGAACACCAGCAGATCTTGTGGCTCGATCAGGCCGACGATGTCGATGAAGTCCAGATCCACGACGTCCCCTGCCCCATCGAGCCGCAGCAGGCGGCTGTCCCGGCGGTTGGCGGGTGGATGCTGAGCAATCAGCGTTTCCGGAAGATGATAGTCGAAATCACGGGTGCGCATGGCGGCGGCATGGTATCACAGCTGGGTTGATCAGCATCTTTTGCCACCGGCATCCATGGCATTGATCCGGCGATAGCCCGACAACATGTACAGATAGCCGTTGATCGCCAATATGGATATCCGTTAGAATCACCGCCCTTCCCCGTGCCGGGGTGGCGAAATTGGTAGACGCGCTGGATTCAAAATCCTGTGGGGGAAACCCCGTGTCGGTTCGACTCCGACCCTCGGCACCATCTTTTCCGTAGACCCTGTCGCAACACAGCCGCTGGTCATGCGCGCATCGAAAGCACATCCCCCGGTTTTGTGATCGACCCTATATACTCCCGAAAGGCAACTCTGATTAAATGCGGTGCTTGTTGCGGTGCCTGAACTGCGAGCGATCTCGTAGCAGGCAGTTGCAATAATGGACGATAACAAACAGCAATCGCTGGTTGACAACAGTCGCTCGGGCGAGCGCAGGGCACATAGCTCAAGGACGGCAACGTGTTAACACAGGACGACCCTGCCTGAACGGATGCACCTCTCGGTAGCCATTCCGCACTCGTTTCTCGCCCCAAACGCTGCAACTGGCTGTAACTCGGGAACCTAATCGCCACAGACCATGCAGACGCTTTCTTCCAGAACCCCCATCGTCGCCTCGCAGCACCCGCTGTCACTGGTGGCCAGAGTCCTCGATTCGCTCGCCATTGGCGTCGCGTTGTATATCGCGGTCAACATCACTGGAACAGCCGAAGCTGGCTGGATCAGGGTACATGCATTCTATGCCCTGCTTGCCATTTTGCTGATGCAGTTCTACGCGGAATTCTTTCATGTCTATCAGAACTGGAAAATCAGCAACACTTTCCTGTCACGGTTCTGGATGGTGGCGCTGGCATCACTGGCTTGGCTTTTCACGGGCTTGACGCTGCTGTCGATCGCACTGATCTTCGACCAAAGCATCGAGCATCTCGATTGGGTGCTGGCCGCTGCCTGGTTCGTGCTTTCCATTCTCGCATTCATGTTCGTGCGCATCATTTTGAATGCGACGGTACGGGCCTTGCGTTCGCTGGGCTATAACACGCGCCGTATCGCCATTGCTGGCGCCGGCCCGATTGGTCGCCATGTCAAAGAGCAGATTCAAGACAACCCTTGGGTGGGCTATGAACTGGTGGCCGTCTACGATGACCGCTCTCACCTCGATTTTCACCATGTCGGGCGTGTTATCAACCGCCGCAAGAAAGAGGCGGTTGGTCAATTGAAACAGGGACTGCCGGTCGATGGCACATTTGTCGACATGATCGAGGATGCGGAGAAAGGCAAGTTCGATGTCGTTTTCATCACCATGCCGATGCGCGCCGAGCACAAGATACTCGAGATCACCAGAAAACTGTCGAACACGATGGTCGCGGTCTATGTTGTCCCCGATTTCTATTCGATGGAGACGCACTTCACCCATATCGTCGATATCAATGGGGTGCCGGCTGTCAGCGTCTATGAAAATCCGATTTCCGGTTTGCGCAGTGTCGTCAAGCGCACCGAGGACATCGTTCTTTCACTGGCGATCCTCTCGATTATCGCGGTACCAATGATTGCCATTGCCATCGGTATCAAGCTAACGTCGAAAGGCCCTATCATCTTCAAGCAGACCCGCTATGGTCTTGACGGAAAGGCAATCAAAGTCTGGAAGTTCCGTACCATGCGTGTACTTGAAGATGGCGCGGATTTTCGCCAGGTTGTCAAAGATGATCCTCGTGTAACACGTTTCGGTGCGTTTCTGCGCCGAACGTCGCTGGACGAATTGCCGCAGTTCCTCAATGTATTGATGGGGACGATGTCGATCGTCGGACCACGGCCCCATGCAGTGGCTCACAATGAAGCCTATCGCAACATCATTGGGGGCTATATGCTGCGGCACAAGACCAAACCCGGAATCACTGGTTGGGCACAGGTCAACGGCTTACGTGGAGAAACCGATTCGCTGGACAAGATGCAGTGGCGGGTGATCTATGACATCGACTACATTCGCAAGTGGTCGATCTTTCTCGATATCAAGATCATCCTGATGACAGTCATCAAGGGTTTCACTGGTGAAAAGGCCTATTGAACGAGCTTTCTGGTTTGAAAAACAACAACGATAAATAAACCACAACGATGGTGAGCAGTACAGCCACCACAGTATGAATAACGGAGCAAACGGCATGAGTGCAAAAAGGCGTATTGGCCTGGTAGGAACCGGATTCATCGCGCGGGGCGTCTCGCGGCTGATCCTTAACCATCACCCTGATCTCGAAATTACCGGCGCCTATACCCGGCGCGACATCTCGACGATCGACGACTATCCGCTGCCCGAGGTGCTGACCAACTCGCTCGACGAGCTGATGGACAACGCCGATCTCATTATCGAATGCAGTGGTGACGTACTCAATGCCACGGTTGCGGTCGACAAGGCCTTTGCCGCAGGACTGCCGGTTGTCACCATGGATACGGAGTTTCACGTGACCACTGGTTCCTGGTTTGCCGATAAAGGCTACCTGACCGAGGCTGAAGGTGATCAGCCCGGCTGTCTGGCAGCGCTGCACGAAGAGTGCATCCAGATGGGTTTCGAGCCGCTGGTCTACGGCAATATGAAGGGCTATCTCAACCACAACCCATCCCGTGAGGACATGGTGTTCTGGTCGACGAAACAGGGTTTCAGTCTTGATCAGACCACCTCCTTTACCGATGGCACCAAACTGCAATTCGAGCAGGCATTCATTGCCAACGGCTTCGGTGCGACTATTACCAAACAGGGCATGGAAGGACCGAGGACAGACGATACCACCGCAACGGCCAAGCAACTGGGTGAGGTTGCCGAAGAACTCGGCAAGCCGATCGCTGATTTCGTCGTTTCCATGGGGCAACCGCCAGGGGTATTCATTACTGCAAAGCACGATGAAGTCGAGCGCGGCCCACTGGCCAATATCAAAATGGGCGAAGGCCCCTACTACGTTTTGATGCGCAACTACCATCTCTGTGCCATCGAGATTGTGAAAACAGTGCGTCGCGTACTGGCCGGTGGCCCGGTGTTACTGAACAACTCCACACAACCCACCGTCGGTATGGTGTCCATTGCCAAGACGGAACTGAAGGCTGGCTCCACCATCAAACGCGGTATCGGCGGGTTCGAAGTGCGTGGCGAAGCCGCCCTGCTGGCGGAAGCGCCAGAGAACCATGTGCCCATTGGAATGCTGTCGAATGCGGTGCTGACCCGCAACATCGAGCCGGGTGAGATCCTGACCTGGGATGATGTAGAATTGCCGCCCTCGATGGCGCTGGATATCGTCATGAAACTCAAGGAACAACAAAAAAAGGCGGTTTGATGGAACTGATCGACACAGAAATTCCCGAGGTGAAAATCATTCAGCCCAGGGTCTTCAGAGACGACCGTGGTTACTTCATGGAAACCTGGAACTACCGCACGCTGTACGAGGCTGGACTCGACGTGCGTTTCGTTCAGGACAACGAAAGCCTCTCCACCAAGGGGACTTTGCGCGGCATCCATTTCCAGTTGGCCCATCCTCAAGGCAAGCTGGTGCGTGCGGTTGTTGGCAGCGTGTTCGATATCGCTGTGGACCTGCGCAAGGACTCACCCACCTTTGGCAAGACAGTCGGCACCATTTTGAGTGAAGACAACAAACGCCAGCTATGGGTGCCGGAAGGCTTTGGCCACGCCTATTACACCATCAGCCAGACCGCGATCTTCGCTTACAAGTGTACCGACTACTACTACGCAGATGATCAGTATGAACTGCGCTGGGATGACCCTGATTTGAACATCACCTGGCCGGTTGAGGATGGACAGGAAGTGATCCTGTCACCCAAAGATCGCAATGCGCCAACGCTCAAGGAGCTGATGGACGTACTCTGATCGTAACTGCTCAGCTTACGCCCTTATTTGCGCCAACTCTGCGTTGGAAGTGCTCATTTACACTTGTAAACTGCGCGCTTCCGCCTTGATTTGACGCAAAACGGGGGCAATCTGAGCAGTTACCGGACTGCGCTTCCAAGTAACTTCGCACCAAACCTGTCGCATGGCAACCACCGCTACCCCCTTTGCCCGCCCGAGCATCGCAGGCCCAGCCGGGATCAGCCCGAAGGGGCAGGCCATGGATGGCCTGCGTCGGCCGTCACGAAGGGACGTGTCGGCCGCCCCCCGGCTGGGCCGAGAAGCGCAGGAAACAGCGGGGAATCGGGGCGGCATTGATGTACATGGATGTACTGAATGCTGCGATTGCAGGATGCAAGAGAGCAGTGCTTTGGTACCTTTTTGTTGCTGTTGACAAAAAGGTACTCGGGGCCATGGCAGAGGGATGGGACGGAAGCACCACTGCTTGATTGGCCACGAAACAATTCCACCATGCTTTCCAAGTACTGAGGCCAACAAACCTGATCTCCCGCTTGTTGTCCTCACCATTCATATCAAGCAAGGTGGTATGGGTTTCGCGCTCATCAACACTACGATTCTTCCAACACCTCCTCGCACAGCGCGAGTTCCATTTTTTGCTCGTCCAAAAAACGGAACCCAAAAAAGGACGCCCCAACACACGCTTGATTCCGCTGCCGGGCACGCCTTCCGGGGTCAGCTTGAGCGGCTTCCTGCCGCGCAAGCTTCAACCGGCCATCCATGGCCGGTTGCCCCCTCCAGGCGCACCCCGCAGCGGCGCGTGTGAAGGGGAAAGAAAACCAAGTAGCCGGGTGGCTATTGAATGGCTGGCTCAGTATCATTTCGTTACTCTTCGGTGTGTGTCCGCGCAGCGGGCTGGGGCGCTGAGTAGTTACCTCTGATCTATCTTGCGGTAAACCCTTTGCATCTCTGAAGCAGCTGGCACTTCGGAGATGCAAAGCAACTGGCTGTTCAAGCCGCTGAGAGCAGCGCCGAGAGGATCTCCTCCCACTCCTGCGCCAGCGGCAATTCGGATCGTGGCCGTCCGGCCCGCTGATACCAATAATCCGCATTCCAACCATCCCCCTCCTGACGGTGCAGCCAGGCATGAACCCAGGCTGCGTTGCTGCCGGAAATCTCTTGCACAATGCGGTGCGCCCGACCCCAATCTCCCCTTCCGCCATACCACAAGGCTCGTGCCACCTCATCAATGTTGGCGGGTGGCTCTGCGTTACCGAGCGACTGTTTGAATTCATCGACTGTCATCATTGATCCTCCATAGACTGATGGCGTTTCGCCATGCCCAGATGCATCAGCAAACCGCCCTGAATTTGACACTGCACGACGCGCCCCGTTAAATGGCCGCCACTCAGGATTAAGGAAAGCACCATCATGTTACTCAAAGCCCTACGCAATGGTCTTGGTTACACTATTGCCGGCATCGACCGGCTGACCCGCCCGAAACCCATCCAGCGTTCCGCTGAAGAACAGCGGAACGTCGATGAGGCTGTCAGTCGCCTCAGCCTTTACCAATTCTACGCCTGTCCGTTCTGCATCAAGACGCGGCGAGCGATCCATCGTTTGAACCTGCCAATGACCTATCGTGATGCACAATCACCCGGCCGCTGGCGCGATGAGTTGCAGCGCGAAGGTGGCGAGGTCAAAGTGCCTTGCCTGCGCATCGAGGAAGGTGACAAGGTCACGTGGATGTACGAATCGAGTGACATTATTCAATACCTCGAAGATCGTTTCGGCAAAACATCGTCATAACTATTTCCGGGGGGTTGGCCCCGTCCCATGCAGCCACAGCGCTATAAACCCGATCAGCCGACACGACTGCTTTTCGATTACCCGAAATATTGGGCCGAATGTTTTGGCCCGGCCGATTTCCTGCCAATGAGTCGGGATGAAATGGACCAGCTTGGCTGGGATAGTTGCGACATTATCCTCGTGACGGGCGACGCCTACGTGGATCATCCCAGCTTCGGTATGGCGATCATCGGTCGCTTGCTGGAGGCGCAAGGGTTTCGCGTCGGGATTATCAGCCAGCCGGACTGGACATCAGCCGATGCTTTTCGGGCGCTCGGAAAACCCAACCTGTTCTTTGGTGTCACTGCCGGCAATATGGATTCGATGATCAACCGTTACACGGCTGATCGCAAGATCCGCTCCGACGACGCTTATACCGCCGGTGGCATGGCCGGCAAACGCCCTGACCGCAGTTCGCTGGTCTACGCGCAACGTTGCCGCGAGGCTTGGCGTGATGTCCCCGTGATCATCGGTGGCATCGAAGCCTCACTGCGCCGCATCGCGCATTACGACTATTGGCAGGACAAAGTGCGCCGCTCGATTCTGGCCGACGCCAAGGCCGATCTGCTGCTGTACGGCAATGCCGAACGTGCGATTGTTGAGGTCGCACACCGGCTGGCAAGTGGCGAACCCGTGCGGGAAATCGATGATGTTCGCGGTACCGCATTCATTCGCCGCAGTACCCCGCAAGGCTGGTTCGAAATCGATTCGAGCGATGTCGACAGCCCCGGCAAGGTCGATCGCATCATCAACCCCTATGTCAACACCAGTGATCTCGATCAGTGCAAACTGGAAACGGAAAAAACTGCCGCAGCGAACAATGTCTTCCCGTTGCAGGATTTGTCATCCCGAAAAAAGAGAATCACACCACCGCGGGATAAATCGGTTGTTCGCCTGCCAGCCTACGAAAACGTCAAATGCGACCCGGTGTTATATGCGCACGCCAATCGCATTCTGCATCTGGAAACCAACCCCGGCAACGCACGCGCACTGGTACAGCGTCACGGCGACCAGGATATCTGGCTGAATCCGCCTCCCCTGCCGCTGTCCACCGAGGAGATGGATTACGTCTTCGACCTGCCATTCAAGCGTGTACCCCATCCGGCGTATCAGGGCGCACGGATTCCCGCCTACGAAATGATCCGCTTTTCGATCAATATCATGCGCGGCTGTTTTGGCGGCTGTACCTTCTGCTCCATCACCGAACACGAAGGCCGGATCATTCAAAACCGTTCCGAAGAATCCATTGTTCGGGAAGTGGAAAAAATACGCGACACCGTGCCTGGTTTTACCGGTGTCATCTCCGACCTTGGCGGCCCAACCGCCAATATGTACCGGCTCGCCTGCAAGTCGAAGAAAATCGAATCCGCCTGCCGCAGGCTGTCTTGTGTTTATCCCGATATCTGCAAGAACCTGGGGACGGATCACAGCAGTCTGATTCAGCTCTACCGCAGCGTGCGCCAGCTGCCAGGCATCAAGAAAGTGCTGATCGCCTCTGGACTGCGCTACGACCTGGCGGTGCGTTCACCGGAATATGTACGCGAACTGGTTACCCACCACGTTGGCGGCTACCTGAAGATTGCACCGGAGCATACCGAGCAGGGCCCGTTGTCGAAAATGATGAAACCCGGTATCGGTACCTACGACCGCTTTCGCAAAATGTTCGAGAAATTCTCGCGCGAGGCCGGTAAGGAGCAATATCTGATCCCCTATTTCATCGCCGCCCATCCCGGCACAACTGATGAAGACATGCTCAATCTGGCGCTGTGGCTGAAGCGCAATGGCTTCCGCGCCGACCAGGTGCAGGCGTTCTACCCATCACCGATGGCGACTGCCACCGCGATGTATCACAGCGACAAGAATCCGCTGAAGAAAATCACCCGTAGCAGTGAACAGGTCGCCACCGTCCGCGGAGAGCGTCGTCGTCGCCTGCACAAGGCATTTCTGCGTTACCACGATCCGAAAAACTGGCCGTTGCTACGCGACGCGCTGAAAAAAATGGGGCGCGCTGACCTGATTGGTAGCGGTAAACACCAGCTGGTGCCACGCTTCGACCCGCCCGGATGTCGCAACGCAACCCAGGCTGGCGGCAAAGGCAAGGTATCGCGGCGAAATACGCCACGAAAAGGCACCATCCGCACTCAGCACACCGGCCTGCCGCCACGCCAGCACACGTCAAAACCGGGACGAAAGAAAGGTCGACGTTAACCCGGCCGTAACTACTCAGCGCCCCAGCCCGCTGCGTGGGCACACACCGAAAAGTAACGATGGTACCGAGCCATGTGTTCAAAGGTTTCCCCAGGTTTCCTTTCCCCTTCACACGCGCCGCTGCCGGGTGCGCCTGGAGGGGGCAACCGGCCATGGAAGGCCGGTTGAAGCTTGCGCGGCAGGAAGCCGCTCGAGCTGACCCCGGAAGGCGTGCCCGGCAGCGGAATCAAGCGTGTGTGGGGCGTCCTTGATGTACAGGGATGTATGAATACCGCGATTGTAGGATGCAATGGAGCGGTGCTTTGGGTTCCGTTTTTTGGACGAGCAAAAAATGGAACTCGCGCTGTGCGAGGATGCGTTGGAAGAATCGTAGTGTTGATGAGCGCGAAACCCATACCACCTCGCTTGATATGAATGGTGAGGACAACAAGCAGGAGATCAGGTTTGTTGGCCTCAGCACTCGGAAAGCGTGGTGGTATTGTTTCGTGGCCTATCAAGCTTTGCTGCTTCCGTCCCGGCCTTTTGCCATGGCCCCGAGTACCTTTTTGTCAACAGCAACA
>JALSHZ010000024.1 GCA_026981985.1 Gammaproteobacteria bacterium
ACGCTGCGGATCGTGGAAATCACCGCCGATGGGCTCGTCATCGACACCGGCGACGGGCTGGTACGCTATTCCGGCACACCATGAGCAACCATCTCGACAGCACCCGGCGCGATGTCATCATCGCCGCGACCCATCAGCGCATTGCCCAGGCGCAACAGCACTATCAGTTGACCTTGCCGGCACTCGATATTCACTTCGACGTGACAGGCGCGGCCTGGGGTTACTACGTCAAAAAAGGCGCGCAGCGCTGGTTCCGCTTCAATCCGCAACTGTTCGCGCTGCATTTCGATGAAGGCCTGCAAGACACCATCCCACACGAAGTCGCCCACTATG
Organism: Gammaproteobacteria bacterium; assembly: GCA_026981985.1. Classification (GTDB taxonomy): domain Bacteria; phylum Pseudomonadota; class Gammaproteobacteria; order UWMA-0217; family UWMA-0217; genus JALSHZ01. The sequence goes on from JALSHZ010000024.1 coordinate 334, forward strand.
TCGTCGATCGCCTCTATCCACGCCGCCGCTGCAAACCACATGGTCCCGAATGGCGCGACGTGATGGCGACGTTTGGCATCGACAATCCGCGCGCCACGCACAACACCAGCCTGGACGGACTGCGCATCCGACGCCAGCAACGCCACAGCTATTACTGCGCCTGCGGCGAGGTAATGCTCAGCAGCACACGCCACAACCGCATTCAGCGCGATGGCGTGCGCTATGTTTGCCGGCGCTGCCAGCAACCACTGTCGCAGCAACGCCCAGGCTAACGCGATACATTAGTTTACGACCACGATCAGCGGCGTGATTGGCAGCCCCAAGGGCTACGCGCATAATGGGGTCAAGTACGCTCAAAATGGAGTCAAACCAATGAAACTGCTCAGGATCATCATTCCCCTCATTGCCTTGCTGATTGTCGGCGGCTGCGCCCAGAAACAGACACCCGAAGAAGTCGCCCACGGCTTCTGGCAGGCCGTCGTCAATAACGACCTGGAAACGGCGAGCAAGCTCACAACAGAGAATTCGGGCAAAGATCTGCACTTGCTCGACAATCAGGAGAAAAAGCTCAAGGCAGTCGAGGTCGGTACCGCGACGATCACTGGCGACGTATCCACCGTGCCAACCACATTGATCGGCGATCGCGACGGCGACGAGACACGCATCGAACTGACCACCTATCTGCTCAAAGAAGAGGATGCCTGGAAGGTCGAGGGCGATAAAACGGTCAACGCCTTGATGACCTCCAGCCTGGAATCGATGCTGCAGAATCTCACCGGAGATCTGACCGAGATTGGCGGCGCCCTCAACAAGACCATCACCACCGGACTGCGGGAATTTCTTGGCTCGCTGCAACAGAGTGTTCCCGACATCAAGCAGGAGCTGGGCAAACTCACCGACGAAGACAAAGCCCGCGATCTTGGCCAGGAACTCGGCGCGCTGTTCTCACGAGGGCTGCGCGAAGCCATGCAGGAGTTCTCCAAGGGGCTGGAAGAACTCGACAAGGAGCTCCAGCAGAGCAAACAGCCGCAACAGCAGGGGCAGTAGATACGCAGCCAGCCCCACCAGACGGTGGCGGCGGTTCGGGCAGACACGGATGAATTCGTGAACTAAATGTAATAGAGTTGCGCTCCTGTAACAGTCCTCAACCGGTCACCTCATGGAAAAACAGAATTCCTACACGCGCGAAGAACTGCTCGCCTGCGGGCACGGCGAACTGTTCGGCCCCGGCAATGCACGCCTGCCATTGCCCAATATGCTGATGATGGATCGCATTACCCACATCAGCGACACTGGCGGTTCCCATGGCAAGGGCGAGATCATTGCCGAGCTGGACATCCACCCTGACCTCTGGTTCTTCGCCTGCCATTTCGAAGGCGATCCGGTCATGCCCGGCTGTCTCGGGCTGGACGCGCTATGGCAACTGGTGGGCTTTTTCCTTGGCTGGAACGGTAATCCAGGCCGCGGCAGAGCGCTGGGCGCGGGCGAGGTCAAGTTCTTTGGCCAGATTCTGCCGGACAGCCGACTCGTTACCTATCACCTCGATATCACCCGTTTGATCCAGCGCCGCCTGGTGATGGGCATCGCCGACGCCACCGTGTCGGTCGATGGCCGTGAAATCTATTCTGCCAAGGACCTGAAAGTGGGTCTGTTCACCTCAACTGAAAACTTCTAACCGGATATTGAGCATGCGTCGAGTCGTCGTTACCGGCATCGGTATCGTTTCCTGTCTGGGAAACGACAAGGAAGCCGTCACCCAATCCCTCTACGAAGCCAAATCGGGTATCACCTTCCAGCCCGACTATCAGGAAATCGGCATGCGCAGCCAGGTCGCCGGCGTGCCGGACATCGACCTCAAGGCACTGATCGACCGCAAGCAGCTACGCTTCATGGGGCATGCCGCTGCCTATGCCTATATCGCCATGGATCAGGCCATCGCTGATGCAGGGCTCGAAGCGGACGACGTGTCCAATGATCGTACCGGCATCATCGCCGGTTCGGGTGGCGCCTCATCTGCCAGCCAGGTCGAGGCAGCCGATATTCTGCGCGAAAAAGGTATCCGCCGGGTTGGCCCCTATCGCGTCACCCAGACGATGGCCAGCACGGTTTCCGCCTGTCTCGCAACGCCGTTCAAGATCAGGGGCGTCAACTACTCAATCTCCTCGGCCTGCTCCACCAGCGCACATTGCATCGGCAATGCCTGCGAACTGATCCAGTGGGGCAAACAGGACATCGTATTCGCCGGTGGTGGCGAAGAGGTTCACTGGACGCTCAGCTCGCTGTTCGATGCCATGGGTGCATTGTCGACCAAATACAACGAAACGCCTGAAAAAGCCTCCCGCGCCTACGATGCTGATCGCGACGGCTTTGTCATCGCCGGCGGTGGCGGCATGCTGGTGATCGAAGAACTGGAGCACGCCAAGGCACGCGGCGCAAAAATCTATGCCGAGATCGTCGGCTATGGCGCCACCTCCGACGGCTACGACATGGTGGCACCATCCGGCGAAGGCGCAGTACGCTGCATGCAGCAGGCCTTGTCGACCGTCGACGGCTCCATCGATTACATCAATGCCCACGGCACCAGCACCCCGGTCGGCGATGTGCGTGAGCTTGCCGCCGTCAAGGAGGTCTTTGGCGACAATATCCCTGTCATCGGCTCGACCAAGTCTCTGTCGGGGCATTCGCTGGGCGCCGCCGGTGTGCAAGAAGCCATCTATTCGCTACTGATGCAGCAAGAAGGCTTCATTGCCGAATCCGCCAATATCGACAACCTCGACCCGGAAGCAGAGGGCATGCCCATCGCGAGCCAACGTCACGACAACGTGGCGCTTGATCGGGTCATGTCCAACAGTTTCGGCTTCGGCGGCACCAACGCGAGCCTCGTCCTCCAGCGTTATCGGGATTGACCCGAATCAAGCTTGGTTGTGAACAATCTTGACATCATTCACAAAGCAATCGATCATCGAATCACTTGCACTATCGACCTTCACCCTATCCAGGAGAATCAGCACATGAAAAAACTATTGATGCGCAGCGCTGTTGCGGCAGCGTTGTTGGCACTAACCTCAACTGCAAACGCCGGTTTTTTTAAAAACGACGACGGCCCGTGGGACGACAACGACTGGCCCGAATGGACCCCCATGTACTGGATGGAAGAGTTCATGGACGAGTGGGACGACGACGATGACTATTACGGTGGCCCACGTTGGGGCGGTGGTCCGAACTGGGGCGGCCCACGCTGGGGCAGCGGCCCAGGCTTTGGCTGGGCGCCTAACTTCAACGGCCCATCTTTCGGCCCTTCCTTTGGTAGCGGCCCACGCTGGGGTGGCGGTCCACGCGGCTACATGCCACCACCACCACGCGGTCCTGGCTTTGCTCCACCACGCCCTTACGGCGGCCCGGCACCCTATGGTCGTCCCCCGGTAGGACCATACGGCCCACCTCAGGGCATGCCAATGTATGCACCTCCAGGCATGGCGCCAATGCCGGCTGCACCAGCACCTGCAGCACCTGCTCAGGCACCAACAGCCAAGTAACCGACACACGGGTTACAGGTAAAAAAGGGCGGAAGCTTTACAGCTTCTGCCCTTTTTTCGTTTTATTCACTCTTCATGCCATCAGTTCCCCAAAAGTCTTGAGGCTGGGCGCCATCGAGGTACCCACCATTGGACGCATATTGGTGAGCACCTGACGGCACTCACCCTCCGTCAATCATACTCCCGATCTTTCCACTGCCGCAGCGCAGTAAACACCGCAACCGGATCATCAGAAAGCTCGGCCATGTGCTGCTGTGCCGCCGCAACAACTGTTTGTTCAGTCAGCCGTAGAAAAGGGTTGGTCTCAAGCTCGATCGCCAACGTCGATGGTACCGTCGGTATTCCCTTTTCTGCTTTCGCCAGCACCTCGGATTCACGCTGCAACAATGCCGGGTTATCAGCTTCCACCCACTTGGCGAAACCGATATTGTCCAGCGTGTATTCGTGTGCACAGTACAGGCGCGTCTCAGGCGGCAACCGTGAGATACGCAGCAGTGAATTTGCCAATTGCTCGAAGGTACCGGTGAAGACCCTGCCACATCCGGCGGCAAATACCGTATCGCCACAAAACAGGACATCATGGCCAAGATAGGCGATATGCCCTGCCGTATGCCCGGGAACATCGAGTACGGAAAACGCGGCCGACAGAAAGCCCAGTTCTACTTCATCGCCTTCAGACAGGCGATGTGTAATGCCAGCAATTTGCTCTCTGGCAGGGCCATAAACAGGAATCTCCGGAAATGCCTCCAGCAACCCGGCAATGCCGCCGGTATGATCACTGTGGAAGTGAGTGATCATGATCGCGCCAAGGTGCTTGCCGCTGCGCTGTAGCCACTCCAGCACCGGACGCGCGTCCCCCGGGTCCACAACAGCAACCAGATCACTGCTGGCCGCAGCCAAAACCCAGATATAGTTGTCGGAAAATGCGCGGATGGGTTTTATAATCAATGACATATCAATCTCTCCTGTATCCTCCGAGTATACGCATCCATACACACTACAACAGGGAATCAGTCAGTGCTCCGTAGTGCAGTAACACAATCCGTATTGGTCGGGACATGGATCGTTCACCTCGCACTGCTGTTACCGTGGTTGCTGACACCGGCTGTCGCCGCGGAGCGGCCTTCACTGATCATCGATGGCGCCAGCAAGGCAGCGCGCAAGAATATTACCGCCTTCATCGACCTCTCGGCCTATCGCTGCGACGAGGAGGCGTGGTTGCGTGAACACCTCAGGCGATCTTCCCACAAAAAAGCGAAAAAAGCGCTGGAAGCACTCGGTTACTATCACGCCCACATCGAAGCTACCTTGAGCGATGCTGGGGCTTGCTGGTCGATACGGCTCGACATCGAACAGGGTCCGCGAGTCATCATCAGCAAGGTGGACCTTCGAGTCACTGGCGGCATGGAAAATCTCGGCGGCTTCGGTGAGCTGAAAAAACAGATTTTGTCACTGCAAGGAACCCCCCTGAACCACAAGGCGTATGAAGACGCCAAAACCCAACTTGAACTGTTCGCCAGCCGCTTCGGGTTCTTCTCCTCTGAATTTTCCCGCCGCAGCCTGGCTATCAACCGGAAAAACAACACGGCGGAAATACAGCTCTTTATGAAAAGCGGGCCCCGCTACCGCTTTGGCGAGATCCGTATTGAAAGCGACCGCCTCGGGCCAAAATTCCTGCAACAGTTTCTTATCATCCACCAGGGCGACCCTTTCGACAGTGAACAACTGACGCGGCAACAACAAGTCCTCTACGACAGCAATTATTTTTCAGCAGTGGAGGTGATTCCGTTACGCCGTGGCAACAGCGGCAACATCGTCCCGGTGACGATCAAACTGAAAGCACGCAAACGCCACGCCTACCGATTCGGTATCGGTTACTCCACCGACACCGGGGCGCGGCTATCCTTCGGCTTCGAGAACCGCTATCTCAACCGCCGTGGACATCGCTATGACATCACCACAAACTGGTCACAGGTCACCCGCAATACGACCTTCAACTATGGCATTCCGATCGGCGAACAGGGCACGCATCGGCTCGACCTCTCCTTTGGCTCGCAAAGCGAGGACACCGACACCAGCAGTAGCAGCACAAGCCAATACGGTCTGACCTTTTCACGCACCCTGGGCGACGGCTGGAAAAGGAACGCCAGCATCCGCGCATTCCGGGAATCCTTCACCACAGTCGACAATGAGGAAACAACGTTGCTGCTGATTCCGGGCTTGTCCATCAGCAAGACCGTGGCTGATAACCCGCTGTATCCCCGTTCCGGTTGGCGCTTGTCAGCACAACTCAAGGGCAGCCGTCAGTCGTGGCTACTGTCAGACATCGACATGCTGCAATTTTCCGCACAGGCAAAACTGGTTCGCCCATGGAACCGCGCTCGCCTGCTTTTTCGTGGTAGCGCGGGATCAACCTCGACCAGCGATTTCGGCAAATTACCAGCGACTCTGCGCTTTTACGCTGGCGGCGATGCCAGCGTGCGCGGCTATGGCTACAAGACACTAGGGCCAATAAACGCAGACGGTGAGGTCAACGGCGGACGCAATCTGCTGACCGGCAGCGCCGAAGTGGAATACCCGGTGCGGGAAAAATGGGGATTGGCGCTGTTCGCCGATGCCGGCAATGCCTTCGACAGCTTCAACGAATATGATCTTCACAAGAGTGTCGGTTTTGGTATCCGCTACCACTCGATTATCGGCCCGATCCGCATCGACCTCGCTTTCCCGTTCGACGAGGACCGCAACTACCGTCTCCACCTCAGCATGGGGCCTGATTTATGAGGCAGCTGTTCACGCCGCTTTATTGGCTGCTGTTCCTGCTACTGGCGGGTATTGTTGCCCTCTCGCTGTGGAGCATCAGCAGCGAGCGCGGCACCGTATGGCTGCTGGAAAAAGTACAGGCGCTCAAACCCGGCATGGTGGAAATATCCGGTATTCAACACAGCCTGGTTCGGGGCCCAAGCATCGATCGATTGCGCTTTGCGGCTAACAATGGGCAACGGGTCATCATCGAAGGCATCAGCATCGATTATCAACTGGCGCCACTGCGTAACAAACAGCTGCATATCAAAAAACTGACCATCGAGCGAATGATATGGCAACGCCCGGCGCGCGAAAAAAATGCCAAACCGGCGTCGCCCAATATCGAACTGCCGACACTCCAACTCCCTTTCAACGTGACCATTGAGGATCTTGATATTGGTGAAATACGCATCGAGCAGCCAGACAAGAACCCCATCACAATAAAAAACATCGGCCTCCAGGGCGGATTCCAGCGTAACACCATGACGCTCGATCAGCTCAGCTTCGACTATGGAATGTTCACGAATACACTTCGGGGCAACATCGACTTTTCAGCTCCCCCCCAAGCCATACTCGACGGCAGGATCACCGCCAACACCGGTGACGAGGCGCTATTGCATCTGCAAGGACGGCTACAGCAATACGCGCTATCCGGCACGATCAATTCCGTCTCACGCCAATACATTCCCGAGGCAACCATCTCGTTCAACGCAAACGGTGACCTCAGCGAACTGAAAGTTCAGCAGCTGAAGGCAAATACGCTGCACGGCAACATCGTAGCCAACGGCAAACTCCGATGGCAGCGGGGTGTTGAAGTCGAGGCATCATTCAGCGGCAACAACATCGATCCCGGGGAAATTGATCCCTATTACAGCGGCAACATCAACTTTGGTGGTCAGGCGTATTTTTCGCAAGGGCAATTGAAGACACAGCTCGCCATGCTGGGAAAGATGCAGGGCTTCCCTTTTCAGATAGAAACCGATGCGGACGTGAATATCAAAAAGCAGGCGATCTCGGTTCGGCAGGGCCGCCTGCTGATGAGTTCGAATCTAATGAAATTCTCGGGCGAAGCCGACCGTCAGGCAGCAAAACGTATTCGCTTTGAAGCAGACATGCCGAAGCTCTCGGCACTCTATCCTCCCCTGCGTGGGACGATCACAGGACACGGTAATATCGACGGCAAGTGGTTATCACCGAGCGTCGGATTACAACTCAACGCAAAATCGCTGCACTGGGAAACGATTGCGCTGGATGCACTGAACCTGAACTTACAATCGACCGGGCAGGCGCTGGCCGCCGATTTCAAATTAACCGCAAAGGGCCTTCGCCGGGACAAACTCAGCCTGGCTGAGATCGGGCTGACGGGTCATGCGGATGAGTCCAGGCAACGAGGCACGCTGAATATCAGTGATCCCAAGCGGGAATTGCAGGCCCACCTCAGCTTTGATGGTCACCACGACCGAGACCTGAAACGCTGGAATGGGACCATCGACAAGATGATGCTGACAGCGCTCGGCTTACCCAGCTACCGCCAACGGGAACCCGCGACCCTGGAAATCACGCCAACGGCGTTGACACTGGAGCAAATCTGTCTCAACAACCGGCAAGACCGGCTGTGCCTTGAAGCCAGCTTGAGCAAAGGGCAATCCTCGACCCTTAGCGCCCAACTGGAAGCTTTTCCGCTCAAACACCTCAAGCAATGGCTGCCATTGACAAAATACCTCAACGACACAATCAATGCACATTTTGATATTTCCAAGATCAGCGAACAAATCAGGGCCACTGCATCCGCAGAACTCGACCACAATAACCAACTGGCGGCGACAATTTCTGTCGACACCAATAACCGCGCACTTGCTGGTAGCATCAGGGGCCGCTTCGACCACCTCAAATGGATAGAACCGATATCCGAAGGCATTATGGATCCGGCCGGGAAAATCAACCTCGCTGTACGGCTGGGTGGCACGCTTTCTCATCCCGAAATGAACGGCAAGCTGACATTGAACAACGCATCCGTGCGCCTGCCTGCGGCGGGAATAAAAATAGAGAATATCGACATCTCCGCCACGACCACGGATGCAAAAAGTGCCATCATCGACGGCAGCCTGACATCAGGAGACGGCCAAATCGCAGTATCAGGGAATATCGCCTGGCCTACGATCAAGCAATGGAAGGCCAATATCGATCTGACCGGCAAACGCTTCCTCGCCACCAGCCTGCCGATGGCCAAAGTCTGGATTTCACCAACATTGAACATCGCCGCCATCCCCGCGAGAATCGATGTCAATGGCGAGGTCCTGATTCCCGAGGCCAATATTCGCTTCAAACGGATTCCGGAAACAGCGATAACGCCTTCGGATGATGTGTACTTCACCGATATCGAAGCACAGCAGCGCAGCGCGCGGCTCAACGTCTACAGCAAGATTGCCATCCGGCTCGGCGACAAAGTGCATCTGTCCGGCTTCGGCCTCAATGCCGATCTGCGCGGAAAACTCAGGATCACCGAAGCGCCCGGCCAGGCCATCTCTGGCGATGGATCGCTGACCGTGGTCAACGGCTACTACGAAGCACTGGGCCAGAAACTCGATATCGAACGCGGCGAAATCTACTGGAACGGGCCGCTGAATTCGCCCGGCCTGAATCTGCGCGCGGTAAGAAAAATCGACGGCATTACCACCGGTCTCGAAATCAGCGGCCCCATCCATCATCCGGAAAGCAGAATATTTTCCAACCCCGTCATGGACGAGACCAACGCCTTGGCCTACCTGCTGACAGGAAAACCCTTTGGCGCATCGAACCAGCGTGATTCCAATATGCTCCTGACCGCCGTCGCCCGACTCGGTCTGAAAGGCAGCGCGAGTCTGGTCGACGACCTGCGCCGCCGGGCCGGCCTCGACGTACTCGCCATTCAACCCGGCGAAGAGCTGGAGCAAAGCGCACTGGTGATCGGCAAATACCTATCACCCCGCTTCTACCTTGAATACACCACCAGCTTGTTCGAGGACACCAGTGTATTGTCAATGCGTTACAAGCTGAATCGCTACCTGCAACTCAAGGCGGAATCCAGCGACAAACGCCAGTCGATCGACCTTATTTACCAGATTGAGCGCTGACAAACTGACGCCCCTTTTTTGCATCCGCAACAAGCACTGACAACGCCTTTTCAGCCAGCAGGTAAGCCTTGTGGTAACGCTCGTGGAACAAATCGGTCCATTGGTTCTCCAGAGCAATTCCGCGCTGCCTGATCGCATCATCCGTGTCAGCCCTTGCCTGAGAAAACTGCGCGACAAAAGCAGAGTCTCTTGACTTTTGTTCCAGCACAGGAACAAATTCGATCTCATCACGCGCCTGCTGTAACAGCGCCCTCGCCTTGGCGTCGTCGTCGATTGCCAGACGCGTTTCGACAGCATGCAACAAAGAGGTAACCCGCCGAAGTGATGCCAGATTAAACGTCACCATGACATCGAACAGCGAATTGACCAGTGCATAGCGCTTGATGGAGGTACTCAGATCAAACGGCACGCTGCGATTGATAATGGCCGCTTTGAACGGGTTCGGAAAATCATCAGCTGCCGAATCGTAGACTTCGGGCTTGATCGGCAGTCGCGCAATACGCTTGTCCAGCAGCAAGTACTGCGCCGTCTCCGATAACAGAAAGTCGACGAACAACCGGGCCGCCGCCGGGTTCGGCGCATTCTTCAACAATGCAATACTCGCTGGCAGCATCACCAGTTCTCCCGGGTATCTGAAGGCAACCGGGTAGGCGCTCGCCTTTGCCGAGATGGCATAGCTGTCGATGACGACACCGATACCAAACTCACCATCACGCACCCCTTCGGCAACATCATAGCCGGTGCGCGTCACCGTTTTCAGGTTACCGCCTACCCGCTGGATCAAACGCCAACCCGCTTCCCATCCACGACTTTGCAAGATATGTTCAATGACGAGGTGGGTTGGCCCGGAACGAAAAGCCGATGTCATGCCGACATGACCAAAATAGACGGGATCAGCCAGCGCCGACCAGTCCCGCGGCTCAGGCAGACGTTTTGCATCGAGATAACGGATATTTCGCATAAAGCCATAGCCGGACACGGAAAACCCGGTGTAGTAGCCATCCGGATCGCTGATGGGCATGGTGCCGAGGTACGCTGGTACCGCATCGACAGCCGACTTGTAGCGTTGCAGGTAGCCACCCTGCTTCAATAACTCAAAGCCATCCGGTACGGCGCTCCAATACAGATCCACGGTCGGGCTTCCTTCCATGCCATGAATCAGCTTTACCGCATCAGAGTCGCCGCGACGCTGGATCTCGATGCTGATATCGGGGTGTTCTTTGAGGAATGCCCGCCGTAGTGGCTCAGTCATCTCCTGCGGAAACGAAGTGAGAATCACCAATTTACCCTGTGACGCCAAAACGGCTCCACTCCATGTTGACAGGAACAGTAACAACCCAGCGAACAGCCAGCGGCTGCGGGCAACCAGCCCGAAACCGTTAACAGTATTTTTCATTTTCACATCCGAGACAGGACTTGGAAGGCAAACTATCTTACGTAGAAATGTGATAGAGTTCACATCGTTTCTGGCAGACAGATCATGGGAACACACCATAGACGTGCCAGACCGGCGAGGCCGGACGATAACAATGACAAGCAACCGAAGGACTGCGTAAGCAGCATGTCATACAGCGCAGCAGACTTTCACCTGCCAACTCAGGAAATACCGCAAGCAGTTTCCGCTCACGGGTATTGACTGCCCGACTTCAGAGAAACCCCTCAGCTTTCCAGGATGGATCTCGCCCGCTTCGTAAACCAAGCGGGTGGCAGGGCTGCGTATTCTTTGCGCCCCGGCAGGCCTGATTCTCGGAATCGGGCGGAACGCACTTGCTGACAAGCCACAACGACTCAATACACCCCGGCACTGCCAGATAGGGTTTGGATATCTGTGTCTGCCGATATGTAAATGCTTAAGTACCTTAACGGCCGTCTCATTTCAGCGCTGGTCCGAGTTATTACCACGATTCAATTTCAGGAGCGTCAAGCAATGACAGTGCCTAGCCTCACCATCAAGTCGAAGCTGATCATCGTTCTACTCACCGTAGCCTTTGTCTCTATCCTCGTCATTGGGTATCAGGGGTTGCACATCGGCAAGAATACACTGGCAGAGAGGATAAACGCGCAACTGACCAGTATCCGCACCAACCAGAAGACGCATATTTCGAGCTTTTTCGACAATCTGCGCAGCGAGCTGCTTTCAATGGCGTCCGATCCAACAGTGATGACCGCCACCAAGGAGTTCTCGTCTGCCTACCAGCGACTGCAGAAAGCCGTTCTGAGCAATGATCAACTTGATTCGCTGACAGCCTACTACAGCAACATTTTCATACCCCGCCTCAATGAAAACATCGAGGGCAACTCTGATATCGACTACTTGCTGCCACTGCAACCTGCCGCGCGGTATTTGCAGTACTACTACATCGCCAGCAACGACAACCCGCTGGGACAAAAGGCCAATCTCGACAGTGCCGCCGACCGCAGCTATTACAGCGGCGTCCACGCGCACTACCATCCAGTGTTCCGCAACAAGGTTGAAAGCTTTGGCTATTACGACCTGTTTCTGATCAACTTCGACAGCGGCAATATCATTTACTCGGTGGCCAAGGAAACTGATTTCGCGACTTCACTCAATGCCGGCCCCTACCGCACCAGCGCCTTCGCCAAGCTGTACGACAGCGTGCGGAATTCACCCAATCCGGGAGAATCGCAACTAGTGGACTTTGCATTCTACCGCCCATCCTATGGTGCGCCGGCCGCTTTCGTTGGCGCAACCATATTCGATGAAGAGCGGCAGCCCATTGGCATTCTGGCCATTCAGATTTCCATCGACAAAATCGACGCCATCTTGAGCAACAACGGGGATTGGGAAAGTTCAGGACTCGGCGAGACGGGAGAAGTCATCCTGGTTGGCAGCGACCTCAAAATGCGCTCCAACGCCCGCAAGTTCAGTACCAAAACGGACTGCGACCAAAATGATAAAGCCTGCCGACTCGGCACCACCGTTCTGTTGCAGAGCGTCGACACGCCCGCGGCCAAGGCTGCACTGGCCGGAGAGTCGGGCATCCATCTGACGCCTTCCTACAACGGCCAGGGGAAGACGATTAGCGCCTACGAACCACTGCATGCAGGACAACTTCAGTGGGCCATTCTCGCCAACATGGATCAGGATGAAGCCTATGCGCCGATCTTCAATTTCCAGAAAGCTCTGCTGACCGCTGCCGTCATACTCTCCAGCCTCATCACTTTCGGCGCAATGTGGATCGCCTATGCCTTTACCCGGCCGGTGGAACAGCTAGTCGATGGTGTACACCGGTTGCGCGAAGGCAAGCAAATGCAGCCGATCACGCTCAACAGGCATGACGAATTCGGCGAGCTGGCCGACGCATTCAACCACACCGTCGAGGTGATACAAGCGCAGCAGCAGGAGATCAGCATACAGCAACATAAAAACCGGGAATTGCTGTTGAATATTCTTCCAGAGGCGGTGGTCAACAAACTCGACGAAACCAGCCTGGCGGATGGCGGGGCACCACACTATGCCGAACGGGTCAGCAATACGACGATCATGTTTTCGACGCTGAATGGTTTCACCGACTATGCCGAATCACTCGATGCACTACAGGCAATCGACGAGTTGAACGAACTGATCAACAATTTCGATCACGCAGCCGAACGACTTGGCGTAGAGAAAATCCAGACCGTCGGCGACAGTTACATGGCCGCCAGTGGTATTACGATTTCCAGACTGGATCATAGCAGGCGATGCATGAAATTTGCCCGTGAAATGCTCGAGATCATACGCCACTTCAACCACGAAAAAGGGATTGACCTGAGCATCAGAATCGGCATCCATACCGGTCAGGCATTCGCCGGTATCGTTGGCAAAAGGCATTTTGTTTTTGATGTCTGGGGTGACACCGTCAACATCGCCAGCCGACTGCGTTTCGATACCGTACCCAACTCGATCCTGGTCACGGATGCCGTATTCGACCGCCTCGGAAACCAGGACGACTTCCACCCAGTCGACGACATCGCCAGCGCCGCACATGGCCAGTTGCGTGTTTGGTGCTGGCAGCCGGAATGGGCAATCGATGAAGATGCCGAAACGGTGATGATGGATCTGCCGGCAACTTCCAGTCACAAGACGGAGGCCTGAAGACGATGGATCTGGCATGGTTGAGCTGGATGACCTCCCAGCAATGGCTCTATACCGGCATACTGCTTATCCTGGTATTTCCACTGGCGCTGATTTTGCTCGGCGAGCTGATTCAGCGCCTACCCGCCAGCCAGAAAGGGTGGATTGCGATTCTCCGCAACATCAAGCAACAAATTCTTCCGCAGCTCGTTTTTCTGCTGATTCTGACCACGGTGCTCGGCCTGGATCGATCACATATCGCCGTCAAAGTCGTTGAAACTTTTCTCTGGATTTTCGTTATTCACACCACCCTCGCGATTGTGAATGAGTTGCTCTTTTCCACAACTGCGACAGACAGCGACTGGCGCACTAAAATTCCCAAGCTGGTGCTCGATTTTACCCGTGCATTTCTCGTCCTCATTGGCGCTTCGCTGGTACTCGCCTACGTCTGGGATCTGCCGCTGGGCAAACTGCTGACCGCGCTGGGGGTTGGCTCGATCGTCCTCGGGCTGGCACTTCAAGACACGCTCAGCTCGCTGTTTTCCGGGTTTGCATTGCTGTCGTCACGACAATTCAGAATCGGCGACTGGCTTAGCCTGCCCGACAACCGGATCGGCAAAGTCATCAGCATGAACTGGCGTACTGTGACACTATTGACCCGCGATGAGGACATCCTGATCGTGCCCAACGCCGACCTGGCAAAAAGCACCTACACCAATTTCTCTCATCCATACCCCCGGCATATGGAGCGATTGCCCTTCGACTTTTCATTCGATGATTCACCCCACAAGGTCAAAGATGCGTTGATCGAAGCGGCACTGGCTACCCCGGGGATTTTGCATGACCCTGCCCCCGCGGTAGCGCTGCAATCATACGACGAGTTTTCAGTACGCCACGAGGTTCGCTATTTTATCGCACACTATGATGATCAGCCTCGCATACGAGACGATTTCATGTCGCGAATCTGGTATGTCGCAAAACGTCACGGCATTACCTTTCCCACCAGAGCGCATGAAGTGGTCGTCATGCCCTCCCTCAATACAACCCAGGCTGACGACAACAGTGCAACACTCGATCTGCTGCGTCATTTTTCATTCTTACGCAACTGTGGTAAGGAACTGGAAAACATTGCTGCAAGCGCTAGCGTGCTCGAATTTGGCCGTGGAGAGGTAGTGATTGCACAGGGAAGCACTTCAACGGCGCTATATCTCATTGTCAGCGGGAAAGCTCAGGAAATACACCAGGATAGCGCAGGTCAGGATCATGTAATTGATGACATCGGCTATGGTGATTTTTTTGGCCTGGGCTCGCTGATCCGACAGGAAGGTAGTGACATTACCGTCAGGGCAGTCAGTGATATGCAAGTAATTGCCATTCCCGAAGCAGCCACTCACCAACTGATGGATCACTTCCCCGACCTCGCCAATGAAATGGAACATATCATTGAAAGGCGCATGCGAATGGTCAAGAGAATGGAGAGCATGGCGCAGAAGAAAGAAGCTGGTCAGCACCAAGACACAACGGGAAAAGTCGTCAGGATGAAAAACATTATGAACAATTAACACTGGCTAACGAAAACAAACGCAATTGCCTTAGACTCACGGCACGACAACACGCTACCCAATAATTTTATACTTCAAGGAGCCACGATCATGAAGAACACGAACCATCTGGCAATCGCCATTGCCGCCACACTCGCAACATCCCTACCAGCATCGGCGATCGAGCTGACGGACTATCTCGATCCCGAAAGTCACTGGGAAGAGGCCTTCGTGCTCGGCCAGTTCAATACCAAGTCCGGCAACCAGGATCAGCTGAGCTACAACCTCAACCTCGATGCCAATTACCTGAACAATTACAGCTCGTTGATGCGCGTGTGGAAAATCGACCTCGATGGCAACAGCAATGTCTCACGCGGGCCAAACGATGGCGATGAGTCCATCAATGCCACGCAAGCCAATATCAACGGCACGGTCGACAACTATTTTAACGAGAAAGACAAAACCTTCTGGTATGGCTCTGCCAACCTCGGGTACCAGGACGACAAGGATGATATCTACGCCAAAATCGGCGGTGGTGTTGGCTACGGTCGCGTCATCAATGCAACCCCGCTGGCCAAGGTGCTGCGGTTCGAAGAAGAACTGCGCGAACATGGCCTGATCACCGGCAAGATATCCGAAGCCACCTATATCGCACTGGCCCGCATCGTCGACAAGCAGCAGGAATTTCGCAGCCGCTATGGCGATCAGGAATACAAGGCCTACTGGTTTATTGCCATGGAAGAACTGCTACGCCTGGAAGGTGTGCTCAAAGGCGGCAAGCTGGGGGCGGCGGGTACGCTGCACATGGATCGGGTCATGTTCGACGAGCCGATCAGCATCCGCAAACACGGTTGGCTGGTTCGCGGCGGTGTTGGCCTGGTGGTGCAGGACTTCAATGGCAACAAGGGCGACCCTTCACTCGATATCGAATTCGAATACGCCAAGCCCTATGGTTACCGCGGCCAGTTCATCAACCTGTTGCGTTATTCAGCCATTCTGGCCGACGATACCGGTCACGTCGTCAGCAACAACATGAGCTATTCCTATGAGCTGTCTGATCGCATCGACTGGGTCAATCGCTGGAAGATTCAGTATGACAAGGCTGGCGGCTCTGGCAACGACACCATCACCAACAACCTGTCGAGCACCTTCCGCTATTACCTGACCAATATCATCAGTGTCGATGCGACGCTGGCGCTAAACCACTTCGAAGATGACATTGACAACAATGGCAACGATGACGTGGATGTATCGACCTTTCTCGGCGTGCGCTACCGTTTGAAATAGCCCATACCACCCCACTCAGGCCCCGGGTAGCACCGGGGCCTGCTCAGCGGGGCTGCTTCACCCGCGAGCGGGTAAATTCATAGTTGAATCCCGCCTTATTGGTGGCGACCATACGATCACCGAGATAACGCACCTTATAGACCGCTGGCGTCTTGGCACCTTCAGCCTGCACCAGCATGGTATCGCCATTGAGACGGAACGTCCCTTTCGTGATTCGGCCCTTTGGATCCGTCCAGATGAAACGGTTCCCGGTAATCGTCAGGACATCACGATTCTTGCCCATCCATAGCCCGGTCAGCGCATCCATCTTGAGGCGTGGTGTCGGTGCTGCCTTCGGTCGATTGTCACTGACAGCCTTGCCCGTTCCGGCATGAATGTCTGGCTGCGATTGGCTCGTGTCCTGAGTGCTGATACCGCTGCCTTGCCTGCGCTCGCCCAACAGCCGCTGCAACTCCTCGACCGTCATCTCGATCTTGCCGTTGTCGGCGGGGGGCGAAAGCGAAGCCAGTGGTTGCGTCATGTTATTCAAGCCAGCATACGGCATCGCCCCCATCGAATTCCCAGACCAGGGCATTGTCGCCATGTTACCCATGGTCGGCCAGCCGCCCATCCCCGGCTGTGACAACATGGAACTCATGGCCATTGGCGCAGCCAGCGATGCTAGGCCGGTATAGGGAGAAACACCCCAGAGATTGCTGGTCGGGAACCCGCTCCAGCCCCGGTTGCGGGCAACGAGGTTTGCCGCATACTGGTCTGGAAGGCGACGGATGAAGCCCATCACCTCCATGAAATCCAGCATCATCTTGGCCATCGGATTATTGCCGGTATAGACATAGACTCGCGCTTGCGCGGGAGCGGCAACAATCGTAACCAGCACTAGCCACAGCAGAAATCGCAATGCAGACTTTTTCAAGCTCGTTTTGTTCAATCGTCCGCCATCAATATTAGTATATTAGTGTGTACGCAATCCTATCAGGACTGTGCCAACTGTCCAATTGGCATCTCATCCCGCAAAAACGCCATTCCATCCTGAATCTCCCGCCGGCGACAGCAGTTCTGCTACTGACTGCCTAATGACAATCGCGCATCGGACGATATCCTCACTGCAGGTCACAAACCCGCCCGGCATCGAGTGCCAGCGTGGTCAACAACAATAACAGGACCCATCGAGAGGGATCACACAGGGATGTCAGAAGCAATCCTACACCAATGGCTAGAAGCGCAGTGCGCCCGTATTCCGGGTGTACGTGCCGGATTGCTGCATCTGACCACCAGGGCCGGAAAACGTTCTATCGTGCAGTGGCCCACCCAGGCCCCACGGCTTGCACAATTGGTCAAGGCCGCGCAACTCTCGGTCGCCCACCGCCGCCCGCTGGTGCAGAAGGATCCGGAAGATCGCCAGCACCCTGATACCGCCGGGATTGTCGCCCTGCCCGTGGCACTCGACAGCGACCCGGCCTTGTCGATTGCCTTCAGCTACATCAGCGACGACCCCGCCATCAGCCAGCAAATCATCAACTCACTACAGCAGGGTCTCGACTCGCTGACCGAACTGTTCGAACGTGCGAAAGATGATCAACAAATCAGCGGTGACTTGGAAATTCTCACCCGACTGCTGGCAACGGCGCTGTCTCAGGACAGCTTCAAGGCACTGGCAACCACTCTGACGACTGAAATCGCCACGCTGATACACTGTGACCGCGTCGCCCTCGGCTACCGCGATGGCAAGGAAAGTCAGCTGGTTGGTCTGTCGAACAGCGCCGAACACAAACCCCGACAGGCCTTGGTCGAAGCGCTGGAGGCCGCGATGGACGAGGCCATTGATCAGCACGCAACGGTCGAATTCCCGCCACCGGCCGAGCAGCGCGGTCGCATCCACCTGCTGCATCGGCAGCTGGCAGAACGCCACCAGGGCGGTGCCATCTGTACCGTACCACTGTTTGCCGGCGGCGAAGCCGTTGGCGCACTGTTACTGGAGCGGCCTGCCGACCGCATCTTCAGCCACCGGGATGTGGCGCTTTGCGAAAACCTTGCCAGCTTCCTCGCACCCGTACTGAAAATGCAGCACGACATCAGCCAGAGCTGGCTGAAACGCAACTGGCGAGCATTCAAGCAACTTGGCGGCAAACTGTTCAGCAGGGGCGACCTGCTCTATAAAGTGGTTCCGCTCAGTATCTTGTTGCTGGCTGGGGCCGGGTCACTCATCACCGTGCCTTTCCAGTTGCATGCCCCGGCACGCATCGAAGGCGCCATTCAACGCATCATCAGCGCGCCGACCGACGGCTATATCGAAGCAGTCCATGTCCGACCCGGCGACCGCGTCAGCAAAGGGCAGGTGCTGATCGAACTGGAAGACGATGCACTGCAACTGGAGCAGCGCAAACTTGAGGGAGAGCTTGCACAGCTGCGCAGCGCCTATGGCGCCGCGCTGGCCAGCCGTGATCGCGGCGAACTCTCCGTCGTGCTGGCGCAGATCGAGGAAGCCGAGGCGCGTCTGGCGCTGATCAAACAGCGACTCGCCAAAGTTCACCTGGTGGCGCCATTCGATGCGCTGGTCATCGACGGTGATCTGACCCAGGCGCTCGGCGCCCCCATCAACGAGGGCGACAAGTTACTGACCCTGGCACCGCAGAGCGATTTTCGCGTTATCGTCGATATCGACGAGCGTGACATTCGCTTCCTCGAACCCGGTCACCACGGCAAGCTGACCTTGACCGCCAGCCCGCAGGACCAGTTCGACATCGACATTCGCCAAATCACGCCAATGGCCCAGGTCAGCAACGGTGCCAACGTCTTCCCCGCCGAGGCAGCTATCGTCGCTGGCCCGACCCAGCTGCTGCGCCCGGGCATGGAGGGCGTCTCCCGAATCGATGTGGGAGAACGCTCCCTGCTGTGGACCACCCTGCGCCGCAGCATCGACTGGCTGAGATTCCGCCTCTGGGTCTGGTTCGGTTAGGCCAACCATGATGAACGAGCACATCTTCAGCGACCAGTGGTACCGCGTGGCCGACCTGCACGCCCGCATCCGCAAGCATCTCAAGGTGCATCGGCAGGTGCAGCGCGGCAAGACCTGGTACGTGCTGGAAGACGAATCCAATGGGCGGCACCATCGCCTCGACCCCATCGCTTACGCCTTTATCGGTCGTCTCGACGGTGAACACACGGTCGAGTACCACTGGGAACAGATGCTCGAAGAACTCGAGGACGATGCCCCTTCCCAGGATGATATCGTCCGCCTGATCGGCTTGCTGCATCAGTCCGACCTGATCCAGTGCGATATCGCACCAGATGTCGAGGAGCTGTTCCAGCGCCAGGAACGCCGCGACAAGAAGCGGCGCATGGGCGCGATCAACCCGCTGGCTTTCCGCCTGCGCCTGCTCGACCCAACGCGGATTCTCGACAAACTGGCACCCAAAACCCAGTGGATTTTCAGCCGCGGTTTTTTCTTCATCTGGCTCGGCACCGTCGCTTGGGCCAGTGTGCTGCTGGCGCAGCACTGGGGCATGATCGCGGAACACGCCGTCCGCAGTCTGCCTTCATCGCGCTATTGGCTGCTGGCGTGGTTCTGTTATCCGGTCATCAAAACACTGCACGAAATGGCTCATGCACTGGCGGTACGACGCTGGGGCGGTGCAGTACACGAAATGGGGGTGACACTACTGGTGATGATGCCGATTCCCTATATGGATGCCTCGGCCGCCACCGCCTTCAACAACAAGTACCACCGCATTCTCGTCAGCGCTGCTGGCATCATGGCCGAAGTCTTCATTGCCGCCATTGCACTGTTCATCTGGCTCAACGTCAGCGATGGGCTGGTTCGCGACATGGCCTTCGTCACCACCGCCATTGCCGGTATTTCAACGGTGATGTTCAATGCCAACCCACTGGTCAAGTTCGACGGCTACCACATGCTTGCCGACTGGCTGGAGATTCCCAATCTGGCCGCCCGCAGCAAAGTCTTCTGGGCTCATCTGGCGCGGCGTAAATTGCTGCGCGCGCAGATCCAGACGCCGATGGATCTGGCACCGGGTGAAGCCCGCTGGCTCGCCAGCTATGGCCCCGTCTCATGGCTCTACCGGCTCGGCATCATGGTGGTGCTGGTAGGCTGGTTCAGCAGTGTCTCTTTGCTGCTCGCCGCGGCGGTTGGCCTGCTGTTTCTCTACGCACTGTTGCTGAAGCCGGGCTGGGAGATCTTTGTCTACCTGTCTCAATCTGCCGAAATCCAGCGCCATCGTGCCCGCGCCTGGACCATCACCGCGCTATCTGCCGCCGCACTCCTACTGGGTGTCGTGGCCTTGCCAATGCCGTATGCAACCCTGGCACAGGGCGTCGTCTGGGTTGGTGATGAGGCGCGTGTGCGAACCGCGAGCAAAGGCACGCTACAGCAGGTCCTCGTCAAGGATGGTGAGCTGGTAGCACTGGATCAGCCACTGTTTCTGCTGGACAACCCACTGCTGCCCGCGCGCAAGCAGCAGCTCGAAGCGGAACTGAAAGCACTCGATGCGCAGTACAATGCCGTCATCAATACCGACTCGGCGAAGCTGCAACAGATCGAAGAAGCCATCCGCAGCAAACAGGCGGAGAAGGATGAAACCGAACGGGAAATCGCCGCCCTGACAGTCAGGGCACCGGTCAGCGGCCGTATCGTGATCTCACATCCAGAGGATCTGCTCGGCACCTTCATCGGCAAAGGCGTCGTGCTGGCCCATGTTTTGCAGAACGACGCAACACAGCTGCGCGCAGTCATTCCCCAGGCCGATGCAGCACTGGTCAAGTCACGGACCAACGGCATCTCGGTGCGTCTGACCGAATCGGGAGCCACCCCGCTGGCAGCAACGCTGATCACCGAAACCCCATCGGCCACCAATCGACTACCCAGCCCGGCGCTGGCCTACACCGCTGGTGGCCCGGTCATCACCGACCCGGCGGATCCGGACAACCTCACCACGCTGGAGCCAGTCTTCATCGTCGATGTCCGGCTGTCGGCCACGCATGTCAACCGTGTCGGCGAACGCGCCTGGTTGCGTTTCGACCACGGCCATGAGCCCTTGCTGACACAGTGGATGCTGCGCTGGAAGCAACTGTTTCTGAATTACCTCAGCAGCAGCGGATGAGCAGCTCGGCCATACCAGCACCGGGACTCGTCCACGGTATCTATCCACAGAAGAAAGATCCCGAGAGCGGTTTTCACGCTCACTTGCGAACGGCTGGCCTGAAGCTGCTCGACAGCGTTGGCGGCAAGGGCACGCGCCACTACCTGCGGCGTGCGGATGCGGTCCTGAAACGACACGACAAATACCGTCGCCTCGCTGACCAGCAACTGCGACGGGAAGCCGAACGGACGGGCACCCTGCTACAACGCCATGGCTTACATCATTCGGCTTTGCTCGATGCGGTCGCCATCAGCCGTGAACTCGTGCACCGGGAAACCGGCCTGCTCGCCTACCGGGTTCAGGTCTGCGCCACGCTGGTCATGCTCGATCGCCGCCTCGCCGAAATGCACACCGGCGAGGGCAAGACACTCGCCACCTTCATGGCGGCGCTGGCTGCGGCCATCGCGGGTATTCCGGTGCATGTCATCACCGCCAACGACTTTCTCGTCAGCCGTGACGCGGCACAACTGCGTGCGATCGCGGCACGAATCGGCCTCAGCACCGGCGCCGTGATCACCGAACTCGATCCGGACGGACGCCGGCAACAATATGCCTGCGACATCGTCTACTGCACCGGCAAGGAACTGGTGTTCGACTACCTGCGCGATCGTCTGGGCCAGCAGGACAATCGCCACGACCTGCACCATCGCCTGTCCCGCTTCGGTCGCCAATCGACCCCCGTATTGCGCGGGCTCTGTCTGGCCCTGATCGACGAGGCCGACAGCATTCTGCTCGACGAAGCGACGACGCCTCTGATCCTGTCACGCCAGGGCGTCTCAGGGATGGCCGAAGCCCATTATCACCAGGCATTGAAAATCGCGCGACATCTCGACGAAGGGCTGCATTTCACCAGCCTTCACGACAGCAAGGAGATCGAACTCACCGCGCTGGGCCGGGCGACGATAAAAACACGCTGTCACCACCTGCCAGGACTGTGGCGCATCGGCCGCTTCCAGCGCAGCACAGTGACTCAGGCACTGGTGGCACTGCATCGGTATCGTCGCGATCACGATTACCTGGTGCGTGACGACAAGGTGCATATCATCGATCCAACCACGGGCCGCATCGCTGAAGGCCGGCAGTGGTCCAGAGGCTTGCACCAATTCATCGAGCTGAAGGAAGGCGTCCCCCTCAGTGACAGCTTCCAGCCCATGGCCAGAATCACTTATCAGCGCTTCTTTCCACGCTATCTTCAGCTTGGCGGCACCAGCGCGACGTTACGCGAGGCACGCGGCGAGCTGTTGTCACTTTATGGCTTGGCGGTGGTACCCGTGCCACTCCATCGTCCCAGCCAGCGCCAAATCAGCGCAACCCGCATCTATCCCGATGCAGCGCAGAAGTGGGCGGTGGTCATCGAGCAGATCCGGCACCTGCGCGCAGTGGGCCGCCCGGTACTGGTGGCGACCGAGTCAGTTGCCGACTCTGAGACGCTATCCACCCTGCTCGATGCCGCCGACATCGAGCACGTCGTCCTCAATGCCCGGCAGGATGCGGAGGAAGCCAGCATCGTGGCCCGGGCGGGTCGAGCCGGCGCGGTGACCGTGGCCACCAATATGGCAGGACGCGGTACCGACATCAGCATCGACAGCGAAGTGGTGAAGCGCGGTGGTCTGCATGTCACTTCCTGTCAGCTCAATGGCGCACGCAGAATCGAAAGACAACTGCACGGCCGCAGCGCGCGGCAGGGGAAACCCGGCAGTGTCGATACCATTTTGTCGTTGCAGGAACCGCTATTCCGGCAGCAGCTTCCAGGCTGGTTGTACCGCTGGCTGATGCGCAGCCAGCAAAACCGAAAAGCACCGCTGCCGTCGTGGCTGGCACACCTGCTGCCAGCCATCGTGAGATATCGCCACGAACGCATGCAACGGCGAATCCGCAGCCAACTGCGCCGCTCTGACGAGCAGAACCGACGTCTGCTGGGGGTGGCGGGAGGCGAGTGACGCCCCATTCTGGGGCGTCCTGTTCCCCACGCTCATCCCCAACAAGGCACCTGTCGTCGCAAACACGCCACGGCGGCAGGAAAAGGGTCTCGCCGCCGTTGTCACATGATTGCCTCATGTAGCCGACTCCGCTGAAATGTGGGTTCGGAAAACCGGTGCCCCAGGGCAATACCATCGATATGGATATGAAAAAGACAATAAGGCTGAAAGCCATTATCACCATTCTCACCGTCTGCTGGGCGGCGCGTGCGGGCGCGCAAACCGAGACCTTCCCTTGCCTGATCGAGGCCTCCAGCGAAGTCGAGATCGGCTCGCCGGTGACAGGTGTCATCGGCTCCATCGAGGTCGAACGCAGCGACGAAGTCAGCAAGGGGCAGATCGTCGCCCGCCTGAAATCGGCGGTAGAACTCAGATCCGTCGACCTTGCCGCGCTGCGCGCATCCGACGACGCGGAGATCGCCGCAGCCAGCGCCGCCATGGAGCATGCCAAACGGGAAAAGGAACGGGCGGTGACGCTGTACCAAAAACAGCTCGTGTCACGCCAGTTCCTTGACAAGGCAGTGACCGAATACACCCTGGCGGCACAGAAGCTGGAACAAGCCCGCGCCAATCGCAGCCAGGCGAAGAAAGAACTCCAGCTGGCCCGCGCGCAGCTACAACAACGCACCATTCGCAGCCCGATCGACGGCATCGTCACCGAGCGCTACATGTCCCCTGGCCAGCGCGTGCAAGATGCGCCGATCATGAAGATTGTCGCCATCGACCCGCTGAAAGTCGATGTCGTCGTGCCGGCAACCTATTTCAGCCAACTCACGCGAGGGCAGACCATGCAGATCAAACCTGAACTTGCCGGACTCGCTGAACAGACGGCCAGCATCAGTATCATCGACCGCTATATCGACGCCGCCAGCAACACCTTTCGTGTCACGCTGGAACTACCCAACCCGGAAAAGCGCATTCCTCCCGGCGCTCGCTGCAGCGCACGACTACTACCCACAGAAACGCCTGTTAGCACCAAACCGGAAACCACGCAGCGGCACACATCCCTGGGTGATGAACAGCCTCGAAACAGCCCGGTGATCGTCGCAACCCATCAACCGGCCCAACCGCAAAAAGTGATTCAACTGATTGTCGACGACAAGGAGTACGATCCCGCAAGCAACCCTTTCATCCGCTAACGAGAAGAATAAGAAAAACGCCTGAAACAATGCACAGCCATTCCCACATTTCCGCCCGGCAGAGAGCATCATGTCAGCCGTGAGACTCAGCCCCAGCATCAGCATCACGCTCGGCCTGGTCTCGCTGACCCTGGTGCTGTATCTGTTTCTGGACGTTTTCGTCGGTATCGTGCCGAACGAGGAACAGTCTCTGAAACAAAGCCGCGACCAGGTCAGCAGCAACCTTGCGCTGCAACTAGGGACACTGCTGCGCGCCGGTGATACGGAGATGCTGCAGCGCGTGATGCGCAATATCCAGAAACACGACGACTCGATTATTTCCATCGGCATTCGCGACACACAGGGCAAGTTGCTGGCACAAAGCGGTCTGCACTGGAAGCTGTGGACACCCCCGCCGGAAAACCGCTCGACGCTGAACAACGTCCAGGTGCCGTTATACGACCGGGATCACAAACCCTGGATCAACGTGGAGGTCAACTTTCGGCCACACAGCAACGGCTCAGCGCTCGAACTGCTGCAACGCCCTTCCGTTGCCATGCCACTCAGCCTCCTGTTCGGAGGCTTTATTGCGTTCTATCTTTATCTACGCCGGGTATTGCAGCACCTCGACCCCAGCAAAGTCATCCCAGGCCGCGTCAGCACGGCGTTGGATACACTGACCGAGGGGGTCATCATTTTCGATACGCGGGGACGGATCATGCTCGTCAACGAATCGATCAAGGCCATCCATCCACAAGCCAAATCGATTCGTGTCGGCCAGAAAAGCGACACGCTGGAATGGCTTTGCGCCGGCTATCGCAATAGCGGCACCATGCCACCATGGAAACGGGTACTGCAAACCGGCAGGAAGATCACTGGCGAGCCGATGCTGCTGCCGCAGGGTAACGAACGCTTCAAGAAATTCATCGTCAATGCCTCCCCAATTCATGATGGCGAACAGAAAATTCGCGGCTGTCTGGTGACTTTTCAGGATGTCACCCGGCAGGAACAGATCATGGCAAAGCTACGTGAGTCACAACAAAAGATTCAGGCACAAAACGAGGCCTTGCAGCATCTTGCCAATTACGACCAATTGACACAGTTACTCAATCGCCGCGCCTTCTATGAACGCGGCGAGGAAATGTTCAGCCGCCACAAACGCACCGGAAAACCGCTGGCCTTCGTGATGTGCGACATCGACCATTTCAAGTCGGTCAACGACAACTATGGCCACCCGGTGGGAGACGAAGCAATCAGGGCGGTCACCTCCCTGCTGCGGGACAACGTCCGCGATGTCGATATCGTCGGGCGCTATGGGGGTGAAGAGTTCTGCGTTCTCGTTCCCGGTCTGACAGCGGGGGATGCAGTTGCATTTGCCGAGAATCTTCGTGCGAAAATAGAACAGCATGCCGGTCCTGCCGTGAAAAGCGTTCCCGGCCTGAAGCTGACATCGAGTTTTGGTGTCAGCATACTCACGCCCGGCGTCGCTTCCCTCGATGCCTTTATCGAACAGGGGGACCAGGCATTATATGAGTCGAAGAAAAACGGCCGCAATATCGTGTCGCTCTATCAAGCCGTCACAAAAGAAAGCGCGTAAATCACTGCTCTTTATCTACCCGGCAATCAGACAAGTCGCCCTGACCTGTTGATTGCACGCCCTTGTTCATCGGCGACCCAGAGTAAAACTGAACGTAACTACTCAGCGCCCCAGCCCGCTGCGCGGGCACACATCGAAAAGTAACGAAATGATACTGAGCCAGCCATTCAATAGCCACTCGGCCACTTGGTTTTCTTTCCCCTTCACACGCGCCGCTGTCGGGTGCGACTGGAGGGGGCAACCGGCCATGGATGGCCGGTTGAAGCTTGCGCGGCAGGAAGCCGCTCAAGCTGGCCCCGGAAGGCGTGCCCGGCAGCGGAATCAAGCGTGTGTGGGGCGTCCTTGATGTACAGGGATGTACGAATACCGCGATTGCAGGATGCAATGGAGCGGTGTTTTGGGTTCCGTTTTTTGGACGAGCAAAAAATGGAACTCGCGCTGTGCGAGAATGGATCGGAAGAATCGTAGTGTTGGTGAGCGCGAAACCCATACCACCGCCACTCGATATGATCGGCGAGGACGAACAGTGGGAGAATAGCTCTTTCGTCCAATCGCCACCTGGAAATCATGGTGGTATTGCTTCGTGGCCAATCAAGCGGTGGTGCTTCTGTTCCAGCCCTCTACCACGGCCCCGAGTACCTTTTTGTCAACAGCAACAAAAAGGTACCAAAGCGCTGCTCTCTTGCATCCTACAATCGCAGCATTCAGTACATCCCTGTACATCAATGCCGCCCCAATTCCCCGCTGTTTCCTGCGCTTCTCGGCTCAGCCGGGGGTCGGCCGACACGTCCCTTCGTGACGGCCGACGCAGGCCATCCATGGCCTGCCCCTTCGGGCTGATCCCGGCTGCGCCTGCGATGCTCGGGCGGGCAAAGGGGTGGGTTGCCAGGCGACCGGTTTGGTGGGAAGTTAATTGGAAGCAGACGCTGACCAGCTACGTTACCGGCAGGATCGCAGCAAGCAACTGCACCCTCTTTATTCCCTCGCTTCGGCGCAAGCCACACAAAGCGTCGCAAACGGCATGGCCTTGAGCCGCTCTACCGCTATCTCGTCACCGCATTCCTCACAAATCCCGTACTCTCCCGAACTCAGCCGTCGCAGCGCCTGCTTAACCTGCGATAACTCAGCCATGATCGATTCCTCGATTTTCTGCAGCACCTCGTCATTTTCCCGTTCGATCGCCTGCTCCTTGCTATCGGCGCTATGCTGCTGCACCAACCCCGCCTTGACGTCAGAGAGGCGCTGCTCCAGCGATTGCTCCAACTCGCGCAATTCCTGCTCAATATCGCTGTACATTTCTGCTATTTCCCACGGTTGACGATACATTCCCTGCACATACGGGAATACACTTGGATTATGACAGCTTTCCTCTGCGGCCGGTGTGGCAAGATTGTGCTTCTTGATCCACATCAATCACAAGCTGGTCACGGCGACTATTCTTGGATTATACGGTTGGCGCCTGTCAGCATGGAGAACGGTCGCAGATGAGTACGCACACGCAGAAGATGATTACCATCGACGGCAATGAGGCAGCTGCCTTTATTGCTCACAAGATCAATGAGGTGATTGCGATCTACCCGATCACGCCAGCATCACCCATGGGTGAACTGGCCGATGAGTGGTCGGCGCGGGGACGGCAAAACATCTGGGGAAATATTCCCGATATTATCGAGATGCAGAGCGAAGGCGGTGCGGCTGGCACAGTCCATGGCGCACTCCAGAGCGGTGCGCTGACGACGACCTTCACCGCCTCGCAGGGGCTGCTGCTGATGATTCCGAACATGTACAAGATTGCCGGTGAGTTGTCGCCATCGGTCATTCATGTCGCTTCGCGTTCACTGGCGGCGCAGGCCTTGTCGATTTTCGGCGACCACAGCGATGTCATGGCCACGCGGGGCAATGCCATTAAGTTAAGCCCCAAGTCATTGATTTACATGGCCCGTTTATAACAAAGATAGAATGGCTGCCGCCCCGTAGCCCGCTTTTTTCGGACGAAGCACCTGTCAGGGCGTATTGCCGT
>JALSHZ010000025.1 GCA_026981985.1 Gammaproteobacteria bacterium
GGAGCAATTTTCTACCATGGGTAAATGACCATTTCCCAAAGCTTCCGCATCCTGCTCACGCCCCTCACCTACATCCATGTAGGCGACGCAGAGATGGCGCGTTTCAGTGGTGAGCTGAGTAGTTACATCCGGGCTTCCATTTGCTGTCACACCACCCTATACCCGCCGATCATTCGCGGGGCGGCTGATACGGCGTATGCAGGTTGAGGCGGTGATAGGATCGCAGCAGGTGGATGAATTCCCAAGCAGCTTTAGCCCAGCCAGCTTATCTGAACTCCGGAAATTGAGTACTAACTACCCTTCACGTACCTCATGCCCACCCTTACCGCCCCAACGCCTTCGCATGCCGCGCGATATGCTCGCCGATGAACGTGGCGATGAAGTGATAGCTGTGGTCGTAGCCGTCCTGCATGCGCAGCGTCAACGGCTGGCCGGCGTCGTTGCAGGCTTGCTGGAAGTTCTCCGGTAGCAGCTGACCTTCGTCGTAGAATTCGTCGGCGGTGCCCTGGTCGATGAGGATGTCGCCGACGCGGGCGCCGGCCTTGATTAATTCGGTGGCGTCGTAGGCTTTCCAGGCTTCGGTATCGTCGCCGAGGTAGGCGCCGAAGCAGCCTTTGCCCCAGCCGCAGTGGATCGGGTTGCAGATGGGTGCGAAGGCGGAGACGGATTGGTACATGTCCGGGTTTTTCAGGGCGCAGATGAGCGCGCCGTGGCCGCCCATGGAGTGGCCGGAGATCGCGCGCTGCCCCGGGATCAGCGGCAGTTCAGCTTCGACCAGCGCGGGCAGCTCCCGGGTCACGTAATCGTACATCTGGTAATGGGTATTCCAGGGGGGCTGAGTGGCGTTGACATAGAAGCCCGCGCCCTGGCCGAGGTCGTAACGGTCAGGTTCGTCGGGCACGTCGTCGCCGCGGGGGCTGGTGTCGGGGAAGATTAGCGCAATGCCGTGTTCGGCGGCGTAACGCTGGGCGCCGGCTTTGACGCGGGCATTGTCGTCGGTGCAGGTCAGCCCGGAGAGCCAGTAAAGCGCCGGTACCGGGCCCTGTTCCGCCTGCGGCGGCAGGTAGACGGAAAAGGTCATGCGGCAGTGGCAGCTGTCCGAGTCGTGGACATAACGGTTCAGGTAGCCGCCGAATTCCTTGATGCTTTCGGTTTGTTCGATACTCATCGGTCTGCCTCAGAACAGGATGACGGAGCGGATGCTTTTGCCTTCGTGCATCAGGTCGAAGGCTTTGTTGATGTCTTCCAGCGGCATGGTGTGGGTGACGAGGCTGTCCAGCTCGATTTGCCCGTCCATGTAGCGATCGACATAGCCCGGCAATTCGCTGCGCCCCTTGACGCCGCCAAACGCGGTGCCGAGCCACTGCCGGCCGACCACCAGATTGAACGGCCGGGTGGCGATTTCCTGCCCAGCGCCGGCGACGCCGATGACCACCGACTTGCCCCAGCCCATGTGGGTGCATTCCAGCGCATCGCGCATTACGTGGACATTACCGATGCATTCGAAGGAGTAGTCCGGGCCACCGTCGAAGGTGTCCTGCATGTATTCGACAAAGCTGCCGTCGATCTCGCTCGGGTTGACGAAATGCGTGGCCCCAAGTTGCTTGGCAAAGGCGAATTTGTCGGGATTGATGTCGATACCGATGATGCGTTCGGCGCCCGCCATTACCGCACCCTGAATACAGGACAGGCCGATGCCGCCCAACCCGAACACCGCCACTGTGGAACCGGGTTCGACCTTGGCAGTATTGAGCACGGCACCAATGCCGGTGGTGACGCCGCAGCCGAGCAGACAAACCTTGTCCAGCGGCGCTTCCTTATTGATTTTCGCCAGCGCGATTTCCGGCACGACGGTGTATTCGGAAAAGGTCGAACAGCCCATGTAATGGAAGATATCCTTGCCGTTTTGCGAAAAGCGTCGCGTGCCATCGGGCATGTAGCCGGTCCAGACGGTGCCCGCGATGCTCTGGCACAGGTTGGTTTTGGTGGAGTTGCAGTATTCACAGTCACCGCACTCCGGAATGTACAGTGGGATCACATGATCGCCAGGCTGCAATGATTTGACGCCCGGGCCGCACTCCACCACTTCGCAACCACCCTCGTGACCGAGGATGCAAGGAAAGGCCCCTTCCGGATCATCACCGGAAAGGGTAAAGGCGTCGGTATGGCAAACGCCGGATGCAACCACCTTGAGCAACACCTCACCCTCTTTCGGCCCCATGACATCCACTTCTTCGATGGAGAGTGGCTTTTTCGGTTCCCAGGCTACGGCGGCTTTGGCTTTCATTGTGATGTGACTCCTGAATCAGTGAACAACAGATGCAGGAAAATAGAATGAATGTTCATTATTGTCAATCAGCGATGCGCTTGCCCGGTGCTGAGTGGCAATATTATCCTTGGGCAAGATGGGTTTCGCTGCGCTCTACCCATCCTACATTCCAGCGCCGTAGGGTGGGTAGAGCATAGCGAAACCCATCGACCCCACTACTCCCCCGCATCAATGTCTTCCTCTTCCACACCACCCCAATCCTCCGGATACATTCCCCGCGCCACGAATCGGTGAAACGATGAATAAGGCCAGTGCCGCACTTCGTCTACCCAGCCATGTTTCACCGGGTTGTAGTGCACATAATCCACATGCCGCTGCCAGTCGACATCGTCCCGTATCGCGTGTTCCCAGAAGCGCCGCTGCCAGATTCCCCGTTCGCCCTTACGTTGCCGGCTGCGACTGCGATGTTCGCCATGTGGGATGCGCCGGGAAAAGGCAGATTTGATCTGCCGCCAGCGTAAGGAGAAATCGGCGTCGTTCTTGGGCAGGGTCATGATGCAGTGCAGATGATCAGGCAACACGACGATGGCGTCGATGTGGAACGGATGCTTCGCTTTCACTTCGGCGAAGGCCTCGCGGAGCTTCTCGATGTGTTCAGTCAGTAGTGCGGCGCGCCGATTGGCCAGCACCACCGTGAAGAAATAGGTTCCGCCCTGGATGCGGTGGCGCCGGTATTGCGTCATGAGATTTGTCGGGGTGGTTTGATGGGTTTCGCTGCGCTCTACCCATCCTACCGACTACGGACTTGTTGATTGCGAAGAGTAACATGGGGCGTTACACTATCCCAAGCTGATGAGGAGGCGCCTTGATACAGAGTTTTCGGGATCGCTGGTTAAGAGATTTTTATCTGCACGACAAAAGCTGCAAAAAGATACCCACAGAAATCGAAGACCGCCTGTTCCGAAAGCTACAGTTAATCGACGACGCAACTTCCGAGCTCGACTTGCGGTCACCTCCGAGCAATCATTTTGAAAAATTGCGGGGGAATCTGGCCGGGAAGCACTCCATTCGCGTCAACAAGCAATGGCGGCTTGTGTTCACGTGGTTACGCGAGCCTGGTGCGGCCGAAGGCATCTATCTGGATAATCATGATTATCGGTGAGGCATGCAATGAACATCACTAAACGACAGCCCGTCAGTGTTGGTGAAGTGATTACCGAGGAATTTCTTGAACCCTTGTCGCTGACGCAGGGGCAATTGGCCGAAGCGATGGGCGTCAGCCGCAAAACCGTCAACGAGTTATGCACCAACCGGCGCGCAATTACGGTTGACACGGCGCTGATGCTCGCCACCGTATTTGGGAATACGGCCGACTTTTGGTTGAATCTGCAACGGCGCAATGACTTGTGGAAAGCGCTCAATACCCCCAAACGCAGAGCACGAATCGAGAAAGCAAAACCGATTGCTGCCTGAGCCATCATTGTTGACCTTGGGTAAGCTCATGATGGGTTTCGCTGGGCTCTACCCATCCTACATTCTCACTCTCGGTTTGCAATTTGCGGCGTCGCAACGATAATGCCTCCATGCCCTATCTCAAACGCAACGCCCCCTGCCCCGAGCCACTGGACTGCCGTATTCTCACCGCGGCACTGGATCTGTTCGTCGAAAACGGCTACCACAACGTGTCGGTGCATGAGGTACAAAAGCGCGCACAGGTGAGCATCGGCTCCATCTACAACCATTTCGGCGGCAAGGAGGGCATCGCCCATGCGCTCTACGAACACCTACTCAACGAGCTGGATGAGCTGATCGATGGCGTCGTGACGACAGTTGCATCTCCCTCGGCGCAATGCCGGGAAATCATCCGCCAGTTGTTCGAGCACACCGAAACCCATCGCAACATCATCGCGTTTCTGTTCCACGCCAAGCACACCGAATTTCTGCGCGAGGAAACCCTGATCTGCGATGCCCGGCCGTTCGTCCGGATTCGCAGCATTGTTGCCGACGCCATGGAGAAGGGGGAGTTCAAAAAGACCGATCCATGGGTAGCCACTTCGGCGATGTTTGGCGGGGCGATCAGAATGATTCAGCTACGCCTGGACGGCCTGCTGGACAAGCCACTGCCGGAATACTTCGAGGCAGTGATCGAAGCGGCCTGGTCGGGCGTGGCAGAAAATAGCGATCATCAGCTGGAAACGAACTCCGGCGTCGCTGCTCAACGAGCGACTGGCTGATCCACCCAACGAAGGCTAACAGCCACCAAAGAGGCCGTATTTCCTAACCCGATATTTAAAAGGCTGGCGGTTGCCCGATCTGACCACCGAGAATCGTCTGAATCGCAATTGCGGCGGCGGCAGTCCGATTGCTGGCGCTGATTTTGGGGTACATCTGCTCCAGGTGCTTGTTGACGGTGCGGGGACTCATTTGCAGTATCTCGGCAATCTCCCGGTTAGTCTTGCCGTGAGCTAGCCAGAGCAGGACCTCGGCCTCGCGGTAGGTGATGGCAAGGCTCTCCTCAAGAACAGTCGGTGAAATTTCAACATTGGGCGACTGCAGTTTCAGTAAGTACTCGTTCTCGTTGGTCTGCTTGAAGAAATGTACTGAGAGAATAATCTCATCCTGGTTGAGTGGAAGTGCGAGGTTGTGGCCCGCCTGTCCATTGGGCAGCCAGCTACATAGCTTTTCACTGAGGTCGATACCATGGCCGCTCTGTTGCTGATATTTCTGTAACAAGGCCTGTGCGTCGGGTGTCGCCCAGACGATCGCACCATCGCGATTGATGCAGAACACGTGTTGACGCATTGCATCGAGCGCCTTTTGGGCTTCCATCAGCATGCGCATACTGTTGGTGTGCTGGCGGATGCGGACCAATAGCTCCTCTGGGCGTATGGGTTTGACGATATAGTCATTGGCGCCGGCGTCGAACGCTTTGACGATGTCTTTGACATCACTCAACCCCGTCATAAAGATGATTGGCGTGAGCGGGAGGCGTTGCCGGATCTCGCTCGCGCATTCGTAACCATCCATGACCGGCATGATTGCATCCAGAAGAATCACGTCGGGGGTAATCTGCTCCAGCACATTCAGTGCCTGCTGGCCATTGAGGGCAACCAGAGTCGTGATTTCCGCCTGATCGAGAGCGGTGTTGATCATACCGAGGGCCTCTGGAGAATCATCGACAACCAATACGGTGGTTCTGTTGCTTAATTTCTGCATGATCTAGATTACTGCTGGAAGGTTTCGATTATTTCTACAATGCCGTTGAGATTGCAGCTATCGGAAAGCTTGCGGAGTTGGCTGACCAGTTGTGGATTACACTGCTCTCCCTCCAGCGCCTCAATGATCTCCAGGATACCTTGGAGATAACCGATCCTGGCGTAATCCTTGAGCATTTCAAGTGATTCCGCCGCAACCGGGCCTGTGGATGTCGTAGCGTTGTCCTTCTGAGGTGTTTGGGTCTCGAATTGCCATTCGACATTCAGGCACCTTTGTATTTGATCGAGCAGCTTCGCCAGTTCCACTGGCTTGCTGATATAACCGTTGAAATCCGTTCGAGTCTGTGGAGAAGAGACGCTACGCTCCTGATTGGCTGAAAGGATGATTACCGGGGTGTTGCAACCGGCACTGCGTAGCCGGGACAGCAGCTCCCAGCCACTCATTTCTGGCATGGAAATGTCGAGAAGAAAAAGGTCGACTGGTTGTTTTCCGAGAAGATCCAGCGCCGCTTTGCCGGAGCTGGCCTGAAAAACGAGAAACCCCAACGGCGAGAGAACATCGGCCATCAGTTGACGGTGCGTAGCCTCATCGTCCACCACCACGATGTGCTGCTTTTTCCCGACATAGCCTGTGATGGTGCTTCTGGGGCGGAAGACCATGGTTTCCTGTGAGACACTTGGCAGCAACAAACGCAGGCAGAATTCACTGCCTGCATTGGCCTTGCTTTTGACTTCAAGTACTCCGCCCATCATCTCTGCCAGCAAGCGGCTGATCGATAACCCCAGACCCGTGCCGCTGAATGAGTGATTTTTGTGGTGAACACGCTCGAAAGGCTCGAAGATTCTCTCCTGATCTTCCTCAGCGATGCCAACGCCAGTGTCCTTGACGCGCATTTGTGCGACTTGGTTGCGGTAACTGATCAATAACTCGACCTTGCCCTCTGGGGTAAACTTGATGGCATTTGAGAGCAGATTGACCAGGATCTGACGCAGCCGTTTCTCGTCGGTAGCGACGTAACGAGGTAGTTCAGGTTGGCAGATCACGCGGAACTGGATGCCTTTGCGATTGGCCTGGGGCTGAAACATATCCTCCAGATGCTTGATCAGCGACTGGAGGTCGATCGGGTCCCGGTGAAGATCAAACTTGCGTGCTTCAATCTTGGAAATCTCCAGTAGCCCCTCGATCACGTCAGACAGGTGCTCGCTGCTGCGTTTCATGATGCCCGCTATCTTGCGCGTCTTCGGCGTGAGGGTGCTGTCACTTTCCATGATCTGCGTGTAACCGAAAATCGTATTGAGCGGTGTCCTAAGCTCATGACTGACCCCCGACAAATAGCGAGACTTTGCCTGATTGGCGGCATTCGCCGTATCGCGGGCCTTGGCCAGTTCAATGGCCGTTTTTTCATGCGCCTGCGCCTCCTGCCGCAGCAGCTCGGT
This sequence comes from Gammaproteobacteria bacterium, assembly GCA_026981985.1. Taxonomy (GTDB): domain Bacteria; phylum Pseudomonadota; class Gammaproteobacteria; order UWMA-0217; family UWMA-0217; genus JALSHZ01. Next base: position 6,922 of record JALSHZ010000025.1, read on the forward strand.
TTGCTGTCTTGCTTCCTGGAGTGCGAGACGGGCGCCTTTTTGCGCCAGGACATAGAGCCAGATGAGAACACCAGTGACCAACAGCAACAGAAAGAAAACCTGCCACAGCGTATTGCCAATGAGCTGGCGTTGCGCTGGCGACTGGAAATATTGGGCGCTGTAGACCATAGCGAGGAGAATGCCAATGATGCACGCGGTAATAAAAAAGATTGCCAGGAAGTGCCCGGTAGTTGAGTGGAGCTGGCGAAACAGCCGGTCGGGAAAGAGTTTTCCGAACAGGTTGGCGGCCTGGGCTGAGAGATGCGCTTGTGGGCGGCATTGATCGCCACAACGGGAGTCCAAGGCGCAGCAGAGGGAGCAAATCGGGCCACCATAACTCGGGCAGGCGCTCATGTCGTCACGATCAAATTCGTTATCACAAACGCGGCAACGCAGTTTTTCCCCGTGGCCAGGATGCTGTTCGGCTGGCTGTGCCAGATAGTATCGTCCTTCGGTCAGCCAGGCGATCAGAGGGACGAGGAAAAAGGGGAGCAACAGGGCAAGGAACGGCGCGAAGGATTTGGCCAGACTGCCAAATAGCTGGAAATGCGCGAGGATACCGAACGTCGATGCGATGATCATCGACACAACGCCCACCGGATTGATATCGAACAGATGGCTTCGCCGGAACTCAATATGCGGAGGACTCAGGGACAAGGGCTTGTTGATAACAAGATCCGCAACAACACACCCGACCCAGGCGACGACAAGACTCGAATAAGTGGTGAGAATGACCTCAAACGCCTGATAAAGCCCCAACTCCATCAGCATCAATGCAATGGCGACATTGAAAAACAGCCAGACCACCCGGCCGGGGTGGCTGTGAGTGAGCCGGGAAAAGAAATTTGCCCATGCGATCGAGCCGGCATAGGCATTGGTCACGTTGATCTTCAATTGGGAAATAATGACGAAAATGCAAGCCAGCCAGAGCGCGGCATTGGGATTGAAGGGAATGTAGCTGAACGCCACGGTATACATATGGGTCGGATCCATGGCGGAAGTCGGAGGTAATCCCTGGTTCAGTGCCAGGACCGCGAGAAACGATCCGATGAACAGCTTGAGCACGCCGACCACAACCCACCCCGGACCAGCGCCAATCACCGCAATCCACCATTGGCGTGCATTGGCGTCCGTTTTTTCCGGCAGGAATCGCAGAAAATCCGCCTGCTCGCCATTCTGGGCTATCAAAGGAAAGATGACGGCGGCGGCTGCGCCGAAAAAAGCCACGTTAAGGCCACCCCCTTCCCCAGCCTGCTTCAGGCCGGGGAAGGATAGCCACTGACCAAAGCTGGAGGATTCATGGAAGGCAATAAACAGGAGCGGCGCAATTTGCAAGATCAGCCACACGGGTTGCGTCCAGACTTGGAAAAAAGAGATACGGCTGATGCCATGCGTTACCAGCGGAATCACGAGCAAGGCGCTGATGACGTAAGCGAGGGACAACGGTATCACCGGCAACAATAGATGAATGGCCATCGACATGATGGCGGCTTCCAGAGCAAAGAAGATAAAGGTGAACGATGCGTAAACCAGGGACGAGATGGTCGAGCCGATATAGCCGAATCCCGCGCCTCGGGTCAGAAGGTCGATATCGATACCATAGCGGGCTGCGTAGTAGGAGATGGGTAGCCCGGTCAGGAAAATAATGGCACCAACGACCAAAATGGCCCACATCGAGTTGGTAAATCCGTAGTTTAGCGTGATGGCCCCACCGATGGCCTCCAGTGCCAGGAATGACACGATCCCCAATGCCGTGCTGGCGACACGTCCGGCCGACCAGCGGCGCGCCTGTCGAGCGGTATAGCGCAACGCAAAGTCTTCCAGTGTCTCGTTGGCGACCCACTGGTTGTATTCGCGCCGGATCTTCAGCACGTCTTTCTCAGAATTCATAAGGCTCTGCGGGGAACTGGGTGACTCATCCTATGCATAAAGCAAATTGGCCGGGGACACCATGCGTTATTTGACGTATGCCGCTGCGCGGCTTGACGAATTCTACCCATGTTTCTTCTCATTTAGACTCAAACCCTGGAAACGAAACCTCTCTGAACTTTGGCAAACAAGGTTAAAAAGCATGCATAAGAGAAGAACCATTCCCCAGTCGCTGTTGATCGGCTCGTTGCTGGTCGCCAGCGCCAGCCCACTCTGGGCGGGAGGAAAAATAAAGATCGACGACACCCGCTGGATCAGCATAGGTGCAGGATTGCGCACCTCAGCGGCATCAGTGTCTGACGCGGCGCCTGATGGATCAAGCCGAGCCAGTAACTTCAATCTGGAAAGTGCGAGACTATACATCGCAGGGCAAGTTTCAGACCAGTTCAAGCTCTATTTCGGTACTGAAAAGATGTTTGGTGACTATGGGGTATTGGACGCCATCGTGCAGTATGAGCCAAGCAAAAAGTTCAATATCTGGATGGGGCGCATGCTGACGCCAGCGGACAGGATCGAAATGAATGGACCGTTCTACGGCCTGTCGTGGAACCAATATACTGTGCCTTTGTATCCCTCTGACAATGATCCCGCGAACGGTGCCAATGGCCGCGCGGGGACCTATGGGCGGGATGAAGGTGTCACGGTCTGGGGCTCATTGAACAAGTTTCAGTATGCCATCGGTGTCTTCAACGGCATAAGTGGCCCTGCAAACCAGAGCGATGCACCGCTGTTTGCAGTGCGTTTTGCCTATAATTTTCTCGATAAGGAAGCCAACCCGGCTTACTACACGAGCAGCACCTACTTTGGCACGGCGGGCAATATCCTGACACTCGGCGTTTCAGCCCAGTACCAGGACGACGGCTATGGCACCGCAACTGATTCAGGCTCGTTTACTGGTTACGCAATCGATGGGCTATTTGAAAAGCCGCTTAGCAATGGCGGGACGATCACTGTCGAAGGTGAATATAAGTCTTTTGACGTCTCGACCCAGGCGGCCACGCCAAATTTTGCCATGTTTGATGGTGATGCCTATTTCCTCACCGTTGCCTACCTGATTTCTGGCAGGCACCAGCCCTATATCCGCGTGACCAATAACGATCCCACTAACGGCGACAGTAGCGATCTGACCGAGATCGGAATGAACTACGTCATTTCGGGACATAACCTTCGACTCAACCTCAACTATACGACGGGCGATGCCAACGCCAGCGGTGAGAAAGGCGCCGATGTCGATACGATCTCGTTTGGCATGCAAGTCCAGCTCTAGAACACTCAACAGGAGTACGATAATGGTAAGCAAGACTCTGAAAAAACTCGCAGTAACCTCGGTGCTGGCGACGGCATCCCTGATTGGTTCAGGAATGGGCATGGCCGCTGACACCATCAAGGTGGGTGTACTGCATTCGCTGTCGGGCACAATGGCGATTTCGGAAACCACACTGAAAGACACTGTATTGATGATGATCGATCAACAGAACAAAAAAGGCGGCGTACTGGGCAAGAAGCTGGAACCGGTGGTTGTTGACCCGGCCTCCAACTGGCCGCTGTTTGCGGAAAAAACGCGGGAGCTCCTGTCGAAAGAGAAAGTGGATGTCATCTTCGGCTGTTGGACTTCGGTATCAAGAAAATCGGTGTTGCCGGTTCTGGAAGAGTTAAACGGCTTACTGTTCTATCCAGTGCAGTATGAAGGCGAGGAGTCTTCCCGCAACGTATTCTACACAGGGGCCGCGCCAAATCAGCAGGCAATCCCTGCCGTGGACTACTTGATTAATGAAGTTGGGGTCAAGCGCTGGGTATTGGCTGGTACGGACTACGTCTATCCCCGTACCACCAACAAGATCCTTGAGGCGTATCTCAAGGCCAAGGGAGTCAAGCCGGACGACATCATGATCAACTATACGCCGTTTGGTCATTCCGACTGGCAAAGTATTGTGTCAGATATCAAGAAATTCGGATCCACTGGTAAAAAGACCGCGGTTGTTTCAACGATTAATGGTGATGCCAACGTACCCTTCTACAAGGAGCTTGGCAATCAGGGAATTTCGTCCGAGGATATCCCGGTCGTGGCATTTTCCGTGGGCGAAGAGGAGCTTGCAGGTATCGACACCAAGCCGCTGGTCGGCCATCTTGCAGCATGGAACTATTTCATGAGTGTGGATACGCCAGAGAACGAAAAATTTATTGATGCCTGGCACAAATTCATCAAGGATGACAAGCGGGTGACCAATGATCCGATGGAAGCGACGATGATTGGATTCAATCTATGGGTAAAAGCGGTGGAAAAAGCTAAGACCACAAATGTAGACAAGGTGATTGATACCATGATCGGACTGGAAACACCCAATCTGACAGGTGGAACAGCAAAGGTACTCAAGAACCACCATATTACCAAACCGGTACTTATTGGCGAGATTCAGGATGACGGCCAGTTCGAAGTCGTGTGGAAAACCGATAAGGAAGTGCCCGGCGATGCCTGGTCCGACTACCTGGAGGGATCCAAAGACCTGATTGCCGACTGGACGAAGCCTATCTACTGCGGCAACTACAATGTAAAAACCAAGAAGTGTGCGGGTCAGAAGTACTGATCACCACAGTCCAGCCCGGCAAGCCATCGGTGCCATATCGATGGCTTGCCAGGTTTCTGTCAATATCCAACCAAGACCAATCGGCCGGAGTTGGAGTATTCGATCCGGTATTTCTATGTTCAAGGTTCTCATGACAACTTTCTTGCGCCGCACCGGGATGCAGATTCCGTGGCTAAAACTTCTAGCTAGGCACCATGTGATTTGGTGCTTGGTCGTTTCGGCACTACTCCCCCTAAATTCCTATGCTGCCGACGACCCTGCTGCGAACAATAGACTTGAACCCGCACTGAAACTGTTGAAAACCGGGTCGTTCAAAGAAAAGTTGCACGCGATCGAATTGCTAGCAGCCAGTGGTGACCCTTTGGCGCTGAACTACCTGAAACCCCTCCTGCAGGCTCGACTCTATTACCGAAAGGATAATGGCGATATCGTGATCGCAGAGCGTGAAGGAAGTCAATACCAATTGACCGCGCCAGTCGATGGGACTGCTTTGGGACGCGTGAAAAAAAGATCGATCAAGAAGATAACGATCAACAATGCGATGCGTCGACTGCTACGAGAAAAGATCGCGGGGCTGAGCCTTACGAATCCAGATCCAAAGATACGCGAGGCCGCTGTCAATGAAATGATTACCAGCCGCGCAAATGGTCTGGCGAGGACACTCAAAGGGTTGGTTGATCAGGAGGAAGATGCATCGGTAAAAGCGCTCATGCAGACGGGAATCGCGCTGGGTGTTCTCGATACCGGAACCGACGAAGAAAAAATTGCGGCGATAAGCCAGCTATCCCACAGCCTCAACCCAGCCGTACGTAACCGCCTGGAACAATTGAGTGCCGATGCGGGGACCAGCAAGATAGGTAAGGCAGCCAGGAAAGCATTGGTAACAATCGAAGGCAGGGTGGCTTTCTACAATCATATTGAAACGCTGTTTTTTGGGCTGAGCCTGGGCTCCGTCCTGGTGCTTGCAGCAATCGGTTTGGCGATCACTTTCGGTGTCATGGGTGTCATCAATATGGCACATGGGGAATTGATTATGCTGGGCGCGTATACCACCTATCTGATCCAGCAAATGATGCCTGCCTATATTGGATGGTCATTACTGGTCGCAGTCCCGGCCGCATTTTTGGTCTCAGGGGCGGTGGGCATTGTCATAGAGCGGGGCATCATTCGTTTTCTTTACGGGCGCCCATTGGAAACGCTGTTGGCAACCTTTGGTGTCAGCCTGATTCTGCAGCAAATCGTACGTACTGTAATTTCCCCCCAGAATGTTCCTGTGCTGAATCCTTCGTGGATGTCGGGGTCTTTGCAAGTGAACAGTGTACTTTCCCTCACCTACAACCGGCTTTATATCATAGTCTTTTCGCTGGCCGTTTTTATTGCACTTTTTCTGGTGCTCAAAAAAACCCGCCTTGGGCTTGGGGTCCGCGCTGTTTCGCAGAATCGGGCGATGGCGCGTGCCATGGGAGTGCGTTCCGGGCGAGTCGATGCGATGACATTCGGGTTGGGGTCTGGCATCGCCGGTGTGGCCGGTGTGGCCCTGAGTCAGCTGACAAATGTTGGCCCGAATCTGGGACAGTCCTACATTATCGATTCGTTCATGGTCGTGGTGTTTGGCGGTGTCGGCAGTTTGCTGGGGACGCTGGTTGCAGGGCTTTCTCTCGGTGTTGCCAATAAGATTCTTGAGCCTTCAGTCGGCGCGGTTCTGGCGAAGATCCTGGTGCTGGTATTCATCATCCTATTTATTCAGAAACGCCCTCGTGGCTTGTTCCCACAAAAAGGTCGAGCGGTGGAGAACTGAGATGATTCTGATCGATATCCTTAAAAAAGACCGCGGGGGACAGATTTTCCTGGCAGTGTTGCTGGTAACGACCGTGACGGTTGCCTGTCTGAATCTGGCTGTACCGGAAAGCAGTGTTTGGCATGTTTCCACCTACACGGTGACCCTGCTTGGAAAGTACCTGACCTATGCGCTGCTGGCCGTTGCGGTTGATCTGGTGTGGGGCTACCTTGGTATTCTCAGCCTGGGGCATTCCGCTTTTTTTGCGCTGGGGGGATATGCCATGGGTATGTATCTGATGCGGCAGATCGGAGATCGGGGTGTGTATGGCAACGCAAATCTTCCAGACTTTATGGTATTTCTCAACTGGCATGAGCTACCGTGGTTCTGGTATGGCTTCGATATGTTTTGGTTTGCCGCGTTGATGGTTGTTCTGGTACCCGGGATTCTGGCATTTATCTTTGGCTGGCTGGCTTTCCGCTCACAGGTCACAGGCGTCTATTTGTCGATTATTACTCAGGCGCTCACTTATGCGCTGATGTTGGCATTTTTTCGCAATGAAATGGGCTTTGGAGGCAACAACGGGCTCACCGATTTCAAGGATATCCTCGGCTTCGATCTGCAAGCCGATTCGACTCGCATCGGTTTGTTTGTCGCCTCCGCTATTGCGCTGGCGCTGGGCTACCTCGCTTGCCGCTATATTGTCAATTCGCGGCTCGGCCGGGTTGCTGTAGCCATTCGTGATGCAGAAGATCGTACACGCTTCATTGGCTATCGTGTTGATCATGTGAAGCTGTGGATTTTCACCTTCTCCGCAGTTCTGGCAGGTGTGGCGGGAGCCCTTTATGTGCCACAGGTTGGCATTATCAATCCGGGTGAATTTTCACCGCTCAATTCTATTGAGCTGGTGGTATGGGTTGCTGTGGGTGGCCGGGCGACGCTCTATGGTGCGGTGCTGGGTGCCATCGCGGTCAACTACGGTAAAACTTATTTTACGGCTGCGTTGCCAGATCTATGGCTTTTTGCACTCGGTGCACTCTTTATCCTCGTCACGGTTTTATTGCCGCGAGGTATCGTAGGCCTGTTGCGGCGTCGGGAGGCGACACAATGAGGCAGCTGGAACATGTGCGAGAGACCTTCTCACGAGGTGAGGTCTGGAGCTTCATGCAACCCCGCCCATCATCTCTTGAGCTCGATGTCACGCACGGGACGATCCTGTATCTCGAGGATGTTTCGGTAAGTTTTGATGGTTTCAAGGCCATCAACAATCTGAATCTGTATATCGATGCGGGTGAGTTACGCTGCATTATCGGCCCCAACGGAGCGGGTAAAACCACCATGATGGATATTATCACGGGGAAAACGCGCCCGGATTCTGGCAGTGTCTATTTTGGTCAGCTGATCAACCTGCTCAAGCTGAGCGAAGCGGAAATTTCGCAGGCAGGTATTGGTAGAAAGTTTCAGAAACCGACGGTTTTCGAGCATCACACGGTATTCGAAAATCTTGAACTGGCGATGGATGGAGACAAGCGCGTCTGGCCTACGCTGTTTGCAAAACTGACTGGCGAACAGATAGATCAGATTGAGGAGGCGCTCGAGATCATCGGACTGTCTGAGCATCTGGGTAAGAGTGCTGGATCACTTTCCCATGGGCAGAAACAGTGGTTGGAAATCGGCATGTTATTGATGCAGAACCCTCATCTACTGTTAATTGACGAGCCCGTTGCGGGCATGACGCATCAGGAAATGGATCGGACGGCAGAACTATTGACTTCGTTGGCGGGGAAACATTCGGTTGTGGTCGTTGAACATGATATGGATTTTGTCCGCTCGATCGCACGAAAAGTCACAGTATTGCACCAGGGCAGTGTACTGGCGGAAGGTTCGATGGATGAAGTTCAAAACGACCAACGTGTCGTCGAAGTGTACCTCGGAGAATAATGATGCTGACGATAAGGGGGCTCAACCACTACTATGGCGAAAGCCACACACTCTGGGATCTTGATCTGGACGTCCGCAAGGGAAAGTGTACCGTGCTCATGGGGCGAAATGGTGTCGGAAAAACCACGACGCTCGAATGTATCATGGGACTCCAACCAGTTCGTTCAGGCAACATGTCATTCAAGGATATCGACTTGCGGAAAAAAAGCGCTGAGCAACGCGCATCGTTGGGCATTGGTTATGTGCCGCAGGGGCGGCAGATTTTCTCTACCCTGACGGTATGGGAGAATCTGGAGATCGCGTTGCCAGCGCGACGGGATAAGTTGGGAAGAATTCCGGATCTCGTGTTTGAGCTGTTCCCCGTTCTCAAGGAGATGCGTGGCAGGCGCGGCGGAGATCTTTCAGGTGGTCAGCAACAACAGCTGGCCATTGGCCGGGCGCTGGTCACTGATCCCGAGCTATTGATTCTGGACGAGCCGACAGAGGGTATCCAACCCAATATTGTTCATGAAATCGGCGACATTATTCTGCGACTCAATCAGGAAGTGGGTCTGACGGTTTTGCTGGTGGAGCAAAAGCTACCTTTTGCCCGCAAAGTGGGAGAACAGTACTGTATACTCGATAGAGGCCGTCATGTGGCTGCGGGGCCAATGAGCGATCTCAATGACACATTGATCCAGCAATACCTGACGGTTTAGTTATCCACGAATAGACTTTTTGAAAATGGGAGAGATGATGAAGAATATATTGCCTCGATTCAGTTTGTCAGTCGTACTTGGTACTTTTTCTGGAATCGCCAGCGCACATCCCGGGTTGCTCCCTCACCCTGAAACCAGCTCAGTTTTTAGCCATTTTCTGTTGCATGCTCTGATGGTTTTTCCGCTGGCAGTCGCGGTTTTTTTCCTGAGCCGATTGCTGCATCGCCACTATCATCAGACCAGAGGGAAAGTAACCTGCGGCCCAACGGATTCCCAGGTAAAGAAACATTAGGCCTGAGCCATTGATGCTTCCAGCCACAGCAGCACCGTCTCTCACTGGCTGGCGAGCCGAGTTATGTCTCGGTCTGGAAGCACGAGCCAGCCGGACTGTGATGGCGCGGCGGGTACAGCGGGGACCGCTTGCAGTGCAACGGCCGTTCTACCCGGAAAAGGATGTATGCCATCTGTATCTGCTCCACCCACCGGGCGGCGTCGTCGGTGGTGATCAGCTGCGCATTGAAGTGGATGCTGCAAGCGGTAGTGCGGGTCTGCTGACCACGCCTGGAGCCACCAAGTTTTATCGCTCGAATGGACGGTGGGCGCATCAGCAGCAAATTATTCGAGTGGCTGCGGGTGCAAGTTTGGAGTGGTTGCCACAAGAGAATATTTTTTTCCCTGGAGGGTACAGTCGCCTGACAACCGAAATCCACTTGGCCGAAGATGCGAGATTCATTGGCTGGGAGGTTCAATGCCTCGGCAGGCCTGCCAATCAGGAACGTTTTGAGGGCGGGGAGGTCGGATTCCATCTGCAACTGTCGCGAGACGGCAAGCCATTGTTGATCGAGCGCCTGTCGGTTGGTCAGGGTGGCTCGCTGGATCACGTATCCGGGCTGCGGGGATGTCCCGTACTGGCGACGCTGGTTGCGACGGGTATTGATACGGAAATGCTTGAACTACTAGAGCGGCGGGTCAAAGGAATTGAAGGGGCGGAAGTCGGGTTCACATTGCTCGGCGATGTTCTGGTGTGCCGCTATCTCGGTCACTCTACCGAGCAGGCGCGAAAGCTGTTTGTCACTGTATGGGGTGAAGTGCGCCCCCGATCGATCGGTCGACCGGCCTGCCCGCCAAGAATCTGGTCTACCTGATATCGCTGAGGAGAAAATTACCGTGGAAATGACCCCCAGAGAGAAAGATAAATTATTGTTGTTTACCGCCGCCTTGTTGGCTGAACGTCGCAAGGAACGGGGTTTAAAGCTCAACTACCCGGAAGCTATCGCCTATATCAGTGCGGCGATCATGGAAGGTGCAAGAGACGGACGAACGGTGGCTGAACTGATGGACCACGGTCGCACGCTGTTGACCCGAGAGGATGTCATGGACGGCATTGCCGAGATGGTCGACGGGGTGCAGGTCGAAGCCACTTTTCCTGATGGCACCAAACTGGTGACTGTTCACAATCCCATTGTCTGAAGGGGGCATGAAATGATTCCAGGTGAAATTCTCGCTGCATCGGGCGAACTTGAACTCAACGCCGGACGAGAAACTGTGACACTCAGTGTCGCCAATACCGGAGACCGCCCCATCCAGGTGGGCTCCCACTATCACTTTTTCGAAACCAATGCCGCATTGACGTTTCCACGTGAATTGAGCCGTGGCTTCAGACTCAATATCCCCGCAGGCACGGCGGTTCGCTTTGAACCGGGGCAGACGCGGGAAGTCGAGCTGGTAGCCTATGCAGGGGCGCGCAGGGTCTTCGGCTTCAATGGCAAGATCATGGGCGCACTGGGGGGTTAGATCATGGCGAAGATATCACGGCAAGCGTATGCAGAAATGTACGGCCCAACGGTTGGCGACCGGGTGCGCCTGGGCGATACGGAGCTGGTAATCGAGGTCGAAAAAGATCATACGATCTACGGTGATGAAGTAAAGTTCGGTGGCGGTAAAGTCATCCGGGATGGCATGGGTCAGAGCCAGCTCAACACGCCCGAAGTGGTGGACACGGTGATTACCAATGCATTGATCGTTGACCATTGGGGCATTGTCAAAGCCGATGTCGGAATTCGCGATGGCCGCATCGCCGCCATTGGCAAGGCAGGCAATCCGGATATCCAGCCGGGTGTCGATATCATCGTGGGGCCGGGCACGGAAGCGATTGCTGGTGAAGGGCAGCTATTGACGGCGGGCGGGATCGATTCTCATATCCACTTCATTTGCCCCCAGCAGGTTGATGAGGCGCTGATGTCGGGTATTACCACGATGCTGGGCGGCGGCACGGGGCCAGCCACCGGAACCAACGCAACCACCTGTACGCCTGGCGCCTGGAATATCCACCGCATGTTACAGGCGGCTGAAGATCTGCCAATGAACCTCGGTTTTCTCGGTAAAGGAAATGCCAGCCTTCCCGATGCGCTCACAGCTCAAGTTGAAGCTGGAGCCATTGGCCTGAAATTGCATGAGGATTGGGGAACGACACCTGCTGCCATCGACAACTGCCTCTCGGTCGCCGAGGCGATGGATGTGCAGGTGGCGATTCACACCGATACCTTGAACGAATCCGGATTTGTCGAGGACACGCTGGCGGCGTTCAAGGGACGCACCATCCACACTTACCACACCGAGGGCGCAGGCGGTGGTCATGCCCCCGATATCATCAAGGCTGCGGGAGAGGCGAACGTGCTCCCCTCTTCAACCAACCCGACACGGCCTTACACGGTCAACACCGTCGATGAACATCTCGATATGCTCATGGTCTGTCATCACCTCGATCCGAATATCGCGGAAGACGTGGCCTTTGCCGAATCCCGTATTCGCCGTGAAACCATTGCTGCAGAAGATATTCTCCACGATCTCGGCGCTTTTTCGATGATTGCATCGGACTCCCAGGCCATGGGGCGAGTCGGTGAAGTGATTATTCGTACTTGGCAGACGGCACACAAAATGAAAATTCAGCGTGGTCATCTTGCTAGTGCAACGGCGCCTGATGATCCTGAAAATGATAATTTTCGGGTGCGCCGATATGTAGCCAAATACACCATCAACCCGGCGATTGCCCATGGCATTTCGCATGAAGTCGGCTCGGTAGCGGTGGGCAAGCTGGCGGACCTGGTGCTTTGGAAACCGGCATTTTTTGGTGTCAAACCCAGTCTTGTCATCAAGGGCGGGTTTATTCTCGCTGCACCGATGGGCGACCCCAATGCGTCCATCCCAACGCCGCAGCCCGTTCACTATCGCCCGATGTTCGGCACTTTGGGCGGGGCGCGAAAAGCAACGCGCATGACATTCATGTCGCAGGCGGCAATCGATGCGGGAGTTGCTGACCAGCTTGGGCTTGAGTCAATGATTGGCAGCGTGCGCAATTGCCGTCAGATTGGCAAGCCGGACATGGTACTCAATGATTATCAGCCGGTGATCGAAGTCGACTCCCAGACCTACGAAGTGCGTGCAGATGGTACATTGCTGGTTTGTGAACCGGCTGCTGAATTGCCGCTGGCACAACGTTATTTCCTCTTTTGATATGCTCCGATTCGTCGAAAAAATCGCGCCGGGGGCATCGGTTTCCGCAACTGTAACTTTGTCGTTGGAACAACGCAGCAAAAGCCGACTGCGGGTCACACTGGACGATGGCCGTGATGCCGGTATCTTCCTGGCGCGCGGTGAAACGCTCAAGGATGGCGACTGTCTGCGTACCGAGGGGGGCGAAGCCGTGCGGGTGATTGCTGCCAATGAAACGGTGTCCAGCGTACAGTGTGAAGATTCACTATTGCTGGCGCGCGCCTGCTACCACCTGGGCAATCGGCATGTGCCGTTGCAGATTGGAAAGCACCAGCTTCGCTACCGGCATGATCATGTGCTCGACGACATGCTGCGGGGGCTCGGGATTGAGGTCACCGTCGAGCAAGCCCCCTTCGAACCAGAACCTGGCGCCTATGGCGGGGATGCGACAGGTGGTCATCACCATCATGGAGATCAAGGTCATCACCACTGACCAGCATATGGCGCTGGCGGAAATCCGGCTTATGCAATTGATCAGCCCGTCCCTGCCAGTGGGCGGGTTTACTTACTCCCAGGGCCTGGAACGCGCCGTCGATCTCGGCTGGGTGAGGGATGCCGAGACACTGACTGCCTGGCTGACTGAGCAAGTGGTGACGACATTGGAATGGCTTGACCTGCCGATTCTGCTGCGCCTCTATCATGCCGCCTCTGCCAGGGATCTCACTGGCGTGGAATATTGGAGCGACTATTTGATTGCATCCCGAGAGACTTCGGAACTTAGAGCGGAAGAGCGGAATCGAGGGCGTGCGCTGGTGATGCTACTGCGTTCGCTCAAGCTGACAGGGCTGGAAGCGTGGCACGAGGTGTTGTCTCGGTGTCAGTTGGCCGGTTTTGCGTACGCAGCGCAAGCCTGGGGCATCCCCGTTGCCGGAATGCTGCGCGGCTTCGCCTGGAGCTGGATTGAGAATCAAGCGCTTGCTGGTGTGAAAATTATTCCCTTGGGGCAAACCGAGGGGCAGAGAATTCTGCATGATCTCGCGCCATTGATTGCGCAAGCAGCCGAGCAGGCCCAGCAAGTCAAGGACGATGAAATCAGTGCATCCACTCCGGCGCTCGCGATTGCCAGCAGCCAGCATCAGTTCCAATACACAAGACTGTTCAGATCATAATTTGAGGAATACCCAGATGAATCAAAATCCGTTACGCGTGGGCGTGGGTGGGCCGGTTGGTTCCGGAAAAACGGCGTTGCTGGATGCACTGTGCAAGCGCCTTCGCGACCACTACAAGCTTGCCGTTGTTACCAATGATATTTACACGCGGGAGGACGCCGAGTTCCTGATACGTAGCCAGGCACTGGCACCGGAGCGAATTATTGGTGTGGAAACGGGAGGCTGCCCACATACCGCGATACGCGAAGATGCCTCGATGAACCTTGCCGCAGTTGAAGATCTGTTGCGCCGGTTCGACGATCTGGATGTGGTATTTATCGAGAGCGGTGGTGACAACCTGTCGGCCACCTTCAGCCCTGAACTTGCAGATCTGACCATCTACGTCATCGACGTTGCCGGTGGAGAGAAAATTCCGCGAAAAGGCGGTCCTGGCATCACGCGATCGGATCTGTTCGTCATCAACAAGATCGATCTCGCACCCCACGTCGGCGCATCCTTGACGGTGATGGAGGAAGATACGCAGCGCATGCGCGGTGACGCCCCCTATGTCCTGACGAACCTGAAAGCTGGCGAAGGCGTCGATGCAATTATTCAGTTTATCGAAGAGGCCGGAATGCTTGATAGGGTAACCTGTTAACCCATCACAACGCGCGGGTCCAAACACAGCAATGCAAACCTGACTCCAGAGTATTTGATCCGCAAGCAGGATAAACTGGCTGATGCTGCCGAATCCATCCCCCCTGAGACACAGAAAAAATGCGATTTTTCCTCTCCTCTCAGGCTTGCTGACTTAGTCATTGTCGTATCTGGCAGCTGACCGGCTACTCCCCTCACACCGGGATATCCACCCTGCCTTCGACTGTTTCCTGCAAGCGATGCAGGCCGCGCTCATAGTCCTGGCCGACCCAGTCATCGAGCATCAGTCCAAACCAGCGGTGGATCGGGTTCATGCCAGCGTCTGTTTCGAAGCCCCAGGTGACTTGCGTGCCACCCACAACGGGCGCGAGTTCAAACCACGATGTGGCTTTGTTCTGGCCACCAAACTCCAGTGCAACATCAACGCGTTTGCCGTCGACGACATGGGTAATTGTCCAACTCCCAGGGCCGGATCGCATGCTCTCCCATTTCATGCCGGCGCCTTTCCCCTGCTCGGGGCCAAACCAGGAGACCATCAAGTCTGGCTCGGATTCCGCCCATGGCGACCAGCGATGAAAGGCTTTTGCGCTATTCACCCAGGGAAAAACCTGAGTGGCAGGGGCATTGATGACGATGCTGCGTTCGACGCGTTGCTGCTGTGGCAATAAGAAGCCGATCACAACCACCAGCAGTGACAACACGACGACGATCTGGGCAAGACGAACCGCTAGTTTCATGACTTGGTTCCTCAGAAGGGGGGGAAGCGCGCTCTATTCGACGATCTGCCTGTCGGTGATGCGATCGAGGCGGATCGATTCCTGCTTGCCATCATACGCGACCAGCAGAAATTCCTCGTGGTTTTTGGTTTGCAGATCCAGCGGCAGGACAGTGGCCGAATGGATCGCGCCCGTGTCATCGTGCCATTTCAGCTTGAGTTTCTGCCGATGCATGATGGCGAGCTCATATTCGCTGTGCAGCGCACAAGCGATCGGTTGGTAGTCAGTCATGCGCCATGCTCCCGGCAGCTCTCCATACTATCGTCCGTCTTGTTGATCTTGATCAATTGATTTCCTGGAAAAAACCACTATGTCTTAGTGTATCTCACAAACATCTCCAGGAGGGATATCCCATGAGCAAGAAAAGCAAGCAAGTTCAGAAAGCCGAAGCGAAAAAAGCCATTGCCAAGCCATCGAAAGATCCGATGGCGCAAATAGCCGAGCAGTTTCAGGCATTGGAGAAACGGTTTGATGATTTCATGTCACGTGGCTTTTTGGCGCCATTCGATAGCGACTGGCCCGATACGTCGTTGTTGGCTGGCGATATATCAACACCCCGCGTCGATATTATCGACAAGGGTAAAAAGCTGGTTGTCCGCGCCGAGGTTCCCGGCTTCGACAAGGACAGTATCGATGTCAGCGTCACCGACAACAGCATTACGCTGAAGGGCGAGATCAAAGACGAGGACAAGCAGGAAGAAGGTGACTTCTACCAGTCTGAGGTTCGGCAGATGTCCTTTTCACGCTCGTTGATGCTGCCAAGCGAGGTGGACAGCTCGAAGGCGAAAGCGAAATTCAAGAATGGCATGCTGGAGATCAAGCTGCCGAAAAGAAAGGCGGAGAAGAAGAAAAAGGTAGATATCGAATAAGTGGAGGCTGGCTATTGCCCTATCGTAATATTTGTAGTGCGGGGCAATACCCCCCCCTTTCGCCAAGGGGCCGGGGAAATTGAAAAAAACTCGGCCGCGCAGCAAGACCCAAAAAAATCCCCTCGATCCCCTTTGCGAAAGGGGGAAGGCGTTCTATCTACTCGAAAGTAGCCGACTGAACTTGCAGGCTGGGGCGCTGAATATTCACTCAGCACAATAATCTGCACTCCCGGTTACACGCAGCTTCAACCGCAGCACCACCCTGACACGTTTGTCCACCTTGCATTCGACGATATAGCCTATCGCTCCCGGCGTATTGGCAATGAACCGCAGCATGGCTTCCTGCGAGTCGACCACATGCGGTGGTGAAATACCATTGAAGTATTGCTCGCTCCAGAAGCGCGCCATTGCCACTGGATCGCGCCCATAGAGCTTGCGTGAAACGGCGATCCGCAGCGGGTGCTCCGGCGGCAGGTTGACCGGGTGCAGGCGCTGACCATCGCGGCCGAGCAGATACTGCCGACGGTAGACGCGGGCGAGCTGACGCACGGTGAGCTTGCCTCTAATGCCCTGCCAGCTGCCATCATTCGCCACGATCACGGCAATCCGCTGGGTCGTCGATGCCGCATCCGCCGCAACGACGTGCAGCAAGGCTGACATCAGCAGTAACAGCATGGCGCGTCGCAACCCCATCAGAACAGCACCGCCGCGGAAGCAAACCAGCCATCGGGAGCAAACAATTCATTTTCAGCTCCCCAGCGGCGTTCCAATTTAAAGACCAGCGGCGCAATCGGTCGCCAGGCCAAGCCGACATTGCTCAGGTCGATCGGCTGATCAAAAGCCACCTCAGTGTAGCGCTCCTGCCGCAACACCAACGACCATCGGGCATGCAACGGCACTATCCCTTGCAGGAACACGCCCCATTCAGGGTGTTCGTGCTCTCCGGTATCGAAGCGGTAGATCGCCTCACCACTCCATTCATGGCCGCCACGCCGCCATAGAAAATCCAGCCCGAGCAAGGTTTTCCGGCCTTCATATCCCTCGATGCCGAAATTCACCAACGAACTGCCCAGCTGCCAGTCGCTGTCGACGGACTTGAGCAACAGGCGGCCACCAACCGCATGTTCGAAAGTGCCAATTTCGACGCCTGGCAGATCACGACCCGCCGGTGAGGGATTGTCGGGTTTCGGGTCGAGATGCGTGCTGTCATCGACATAGAGCTGATACTCCAGCTCGTGGTCATCGAACAGCCATTCACCGTGGAGCATCATGCCAGTCAGATGATGGGCGAAACCCGCATCGGTCGTCAGCGGACGCGATACCGTCCAGGTGAGCGGGTCGGCATGCACCTGGTTCCAATGACCGATTGGCGTCAGGAACTTGCCCAGCCGGATCTTCAGCTCCGGCGAGTAGAGGTAGTCCAGATAGGTTCGTTCCAGTTCGAATTCAGTTTCATCGGTAGACCATCCTCGGTCCTTTTCCCAAAACACCGCTTCACCGATCTCCAGCTCACTGAAGCCCTGCCAGCGACCGCCGCCATCCCAGATCACAAACAGGCTGAGGTCGCTCACCTCGAACTTGGCAGGCGCCGGGTCCAGCTTTTTGTATTTGCTCGACGCATAGCCGCCCAGACGCACGCCGCTGTCACCCAGGGCATAGCCGGATCCCAGCCGATAACCACCCGTATCGCCCTCGGCAAGAGCTGGCCCGGAAAATGCAACCAACAGAACATGACAGCACAGCAAGCAGTGCCACCAGCGCCAGCCCGGATCAAAAAGAATTGACATCCACGAACCCCAAAATCATGTTGTTATCATGCCTATCGACACTGTCGCATCGCCGCCATCGGAAATCAGCAAATCAAAATTCATGCCATTGCATTTCAAACATCCCAGCCTGCGAATTGGCCACACACTGCTCGCAGCGTTTCTGCTCTTGGTCATCCTGCCCATCGTGCTGGTGACATCGCTGGCCTATGTCAGCGCCAGCGATGCCTTGCGCAATGAAATCATCCATCGGCTACAGCAGGATACCACCGGCTTGATGCAAAGCATCGACCACCTGCTGTTCGAACGCATCGAGAACCTGCGCTCCTGGCGCGCCCTCGACGTGATGCAGGATGCCAGCGTCGGCGATGTCGACAAGCGGCTGGCTCGCTTTCTTTCCAGCCTGGAAACGAGCTACGGCAGTATCTACAGCGAGCTGTTGTTCCGTGACCCGGCAGGGATAATCGTCGCCTCCAGCGACAACAGCCGCATCGGCAAACAGGCCGACATCGACGACGCTGACACCATCCGCATCGAGACCGACGGGGTCGCTATCGAGCTGCTACCCGTCCAGCCCTGCCACCCCCAGACCACAGCCCGATGCCTGCCGATTCGCACAGCAGTCGACAACCGCTTCACCGGCGAACCACTCGGCCAGCTGATCACCCTGCTGAGCTGGCGACGAATCGAGAACGAACTGGCCCAGGTCGCCGAAATGGGGCTCAACGACGGCCACAAGCTGTTCACCATACTGACCGATGCCGGTGGACAGATCATCGGCGCCACCACCGAAGCACGGGAGATCTGGCCACGCGACGATGCCGGGCAACTGCAACCACTGCCTGAATTCAAGGGCCATCGCGTCACGCTGGCGCTGCCACAGCAAGCTGCCGAAGAATACCTGACCACCGACGTTCAGCAACTGGCATTGCGCTATTTCCCGCTCACCGGCTGGCGCGTGGTGGTGCTGGAAGCCGAGGACGATGCCCTGGAGCCGGTCTACCGTCTCACCCGGCTGTTGCTGTCGGTGGCACTGGCGACCACCATCATCGCCATTCTCATGGCCAGTTGGCTGGGCAAGCATATTGCCCAGCCGATCATTCAGCTGGCCCGGTTCTCCCGTCACTACGACGATCGGCAGGCACCACAGTCACCCCCCTTGCACGGGGTCACGGAAGTGCGCGAGCTGCATCATTCGTTGCTGCAAATGATCCAGCGCCTTTCACTGTCACGGCGACAGCTGGTGCAAGCCAGCAAACTGGCTGCCGTTGGCGAGATGGCTGCTACGCTGGCCCACGAAGTGCGCACGCCGCTGGGCATCCTGTCATCATCGGCACAGTTATTGCTCACCGATGAAAACCTTTCCAAGGAAAGCCGCGAGATGGCCGGATTCATCGTCAGCGAAAGCGCACGCCTGAACCGGCTGATCACGCTACTGCTGGAGTCGGGCCGGCCACGAGAACCGATGTTGCGCTCGCTGGAGGTGCTGGAGCCGCTGCGCCACAGCCTGTCACTGCTGACGCCAAAGGCGGACAAGCAGGGGGTCACCCTCGATCCCCGCCTGCCCGAGCGGCTGCCGCACATCCGTGGTGATGCGGAACAGCTCGAACAGGTGTTTCTCAACCTGTTGCTGAATGCGATACAGGCCATGCCCGAGGGCGGCACGATCAGGCTGCTGGCTCGCGCCGCAGGCGATAGCGTGATCGTCGAGATCGCCGATAGCGGCCCTGGTGTGCCGGAAGCCGACCGGCAACGCATATTCGAACCCTTTGTCAGTGGCCGCGACAGCGGCTTTGGCCTGGGCCTGAGTATCGTGCAGCAAATCGTGCATCAGCACGGCGGCAGCATCGAGGTGGCGCGAAGCCCACTGGGCGGCGCCCTGTTCCGGCTGCGTTTCCCGACCCCCCGGCTGAACAAAAAGAGGTAATAACGTAACCATGTCCCCTGCAAAGAAGCACATTCTCGTCGTCGATGACGAACATGCGATGCAACGCATTCTGGAAATTCTGCTGGGCAAGCTCGGCTATGCCGTCAGCTGCGCCGACAACGGCAAACTGGCGCTGGAGATGACCCGTAAAACCAGCTTCGACCTGGTATTGACCGATTTGCGCATGCCGGAGATGACAGGCCTGGAGTTGCTGGAGAATCTACGCGCCGAAGGGCAGGACATGCCCGTCATCATCATCACCGCCTACGGCACCATCGCCACGGCGGTCGATGCCATGAAATACGGCGCCTGTGACTACATCATTCGCCCATTCGAGAACGAAACCCTGAAAATGGCAGTCGAGCGCGCCTTGTATTTCAGCCACATCCAGCGGGAAAACCTGTTCTTGCGCCAGCAACTCGATGCCGACTGGCACGACTTCATCGGCGAAAGC
This sequence comes from Gammaproteobacteria bacterium, assembly GCA_026981985.1. GTDB lineage: Bacteria > Pseudomonadota > Gammaproteobacteria > UWMA-0217 > UWMA-0217 > JALSHZ01. Next base: position 26,980 of record JALSHZ010000025.1, read on the forward strand.
GAGGCCATGCAAGCCGTCTACGACGCCATCGAGCGAGTCGGCCCTACCGATGCCAGCGTCTTGGTCAGCGGCGAAACCGGTACCGGCAAGGAGCTGGCAGCCCGGGCGATCCACAATACATCGAAGCGCGAAGGGCTGTTCGTGCCGATCAACTGCGCCGCCATCCCCGCCGATATTCTGGAAAGCGAGCTGTTTGGCCATGTGCGCGGTGCCTTCACCGGCGCGCAGAAAGACCGCGCGGGCAAGTTCGAGCTGGCTGCTGGCGGCACACTGTTCCTGGATGAGATCACCGAAATGCCGGTCGAGCTGCAAACGAGGCTGCTACGTGTACTGCAGGAACGCAGCATCGAGCGCCTGGGCAGTAACCAGCCCATCGAAATCGATTTCCGTCTGGTGGCGGCAACCAATCGCGACCCGTTCGAAGCCATTGCCGAAGGTCGGCTGCGCCAGGACCTCTACTATCGACTCAACGTCCTCACCATCGCACTGCCACCACTGCGCGAACGTGGCGATGACGTGGTGCTGCTGGCGCGTCATTTCCTGCAAAGCAAGGCGGCCAACCTGGGCAAGCGCTGCCCAGCACTGTCAACACAGGCGGAGCAGTTGCTGCGCCAGTATCACTGGCCCGGTAATGTGCGCGAACTGGAAAACCTGATGGAGCGGACGCTGATCCTGTGCCGCGGCGACACCATCGGGGCGGAAGATTTATCTCCCGTCCTGGATACGGCAACAACCGCCAGCACCAGCGCGACATCCCGCTCTGAGCCGCTAGCGGAAGCCGACTTCCCCGAGTCACTGGCGTTGCAGACCATGGTCGAAGCCTACGAATACCGACTGATTCAGGAGGCGCTGCGGCGCACCGACAACAACAAAACCCAAGCCGCCAAGCTGCTCAAGATCAGCGAACGCAGCTTCTGGTACAAGCTGAAAAAGTATTCGAGCGAGGAATGATGCGCATCATGCTCACCAAATTTGCGCAACATTTCTCTTACATTCTTTGCAGGACTCCCACCATTTGCAGGACAGAATCCCTCCCCCAGCAGCGCCGAATTAGCGCAACAGGATCATCGGCCGTGCGAATACCCATCCGGTCGAGGATGTCGTCACTCAAGTTCCGGAGTTCATGTTGTGCCCAAATCGGTCAATAACCGATTGATGCAGAATAAAAATGTGTTGCATCCAATCCTATTGTCAATTTCTGGAAACATGGTTATCGCCTCTGACAGCTTCCCCCTTTGTCAAAGGGGGATTGAGGGGGATTTTCAGGGGCTTGCTGCGAACCCATGGCCGTCCCAATCCCCCCTAACCCGAATGGCACTTACTTAAGCCAGCATAGGAGATTAAGGAGAGCTCAAGTGGCTGAAAAGTATTAGAAAGATAGCTGGTGGGATGATAGGTTGAAGCCATCAAAGAAACGACCATCATCCACAATC
>JALSHZ010000026.1 GCA_026981985.1 Gammaproteobacteria bacterium
TCTCAGCGCCTTCGGCAGCGGAAAAACCACCGACTCTTCGACGGTGGTGATTTCCTCGATGGTCTGCGCGCCCATTTCCTGAAGCCGCTGCATTACCTCTTGCACCAGCACTTCCGGCGCCGAGGCGCCGGCGGTGACGCCAATGACCTTTGCCGCATCGACCCAGGCTTGTTGCAGGTCGTCGGCAGAGTCGATCAGGTAGGCAGGTACGCCCGTCTTTTCTGCCAGCTCTCGCAGGCGGTTGGAGTTGGAGCTGTTGGGGGAGCCGACCACTAGCACCAGGTCGCAGTTTTCCGCCAGTTGCTTGACCGCATCTTGCCGGTTCTGGGTGGCGTAGCAGATGTCATCTTTGCGCGGGCCGATGATGGCGGGAAAGCGCTGCCTCAGGGCATCGATGATGCGCCGGGTGTCGTCCACCGAAAGCGTGGTCTGTGACACGTAGGCGAGCTTGTCCGGATTTTCCACTTTCAGGTTTTGCACGCATTCCGGTGTTTCCACCAGATAGATCTCACCCCCCTGAGAGCGGTCGTACTGTCCCATCGTGCCTTCCACCTCGGGGTGGCCTGCATGGCCGATGAGAACCACTTCGCGCGCCTCTTTGGCGTAGCGGCTCACTTCCAGGTGTACCTTGGTGACCAGCGGACAGGTGGCGTCGAACACCTTCAATTGGCGCGCTTCGGCCGCCTGCTGCACCGCCTTGGAGACGCCGTGGGCGCTGAAGATGACGATGCTGTCGTCGGGCACTTCATCGAGTTCTTCGACGAACACCGCGCCCTTGCGTTTCAGGTTTTCGACGACAAAGCGGTTGTGTACCACTTCGTGGCGGACATAGATCGGTGGTTTGAACAGTTCCAGCGCCCGTTCGACGATGTCGATGGCGCGATCGACGCCGGCGCAGAAACCGCGGGGGTTGGCGAGTTGTACTTCCATCAGCTGTTCAGCAGGGGCTGCTCGACAGCGACGATATCGACGGTGAAGGTGACGTCCAGCCCTGACAGTGGGTGGTTGAAATCGACCACGACCTCGCTGTCTGACACTTCCACTACCGCGCCGGGGGCTTCATCGCCGCCGGGCATGTCGAAATTGATGATCATGCCAGGCTCCAGTTCCATGTTTTCGGGGAAGTTGACGCGCGGCATGGTCTGACGTGCTTCGGGGTTGGGGAAGCCGTAGCCTGCTTCGGGCGGGATAACCAGTTCCTGGTGATCTCCCGGTTTCAGCCCCAGCAATGCATGCTCCAGTCCTTCGATCATGACGCCGGTGCCCATGGTGAACGTAAACGGCTCGCTGCTGCCGGTGGTGTCGGCAACCGTGCCGTCCGGCAGCGCCAGGGTGTAGTGCAGCGTTACCGTGCTGTTTGGCAGAATCTCGTCAGTCATTTGTGTGCTGTTCTCTGTTGTCGAAAAAGATGGCGTGAATGATCAGCAATGCCGCCCCCAGTGTAATCGCCGAGTCGGCGATATTGAAAGCCGGCCAGCTGAAGTCGCGATAGAACCAGTGGATGAAGTCGATCACATGGCCGTAGAGAATGCGGTCGATCAGGTTGCCGATGGCGCCACCGAGGATCAATGCCAAGGCAATGGCGGTCATTTTCTCGGATGGTTGCAGCCGTTTCAGCCACAGGATCAGAAAAATGCTGACCCCGAGTGCCAGTACTGTGAAAAACCAGCGTTGCCAGCCACCGGCATCGGCTAGGAAGCTGAATGCGGCACCGGTGTTGTAGGCCAGTACCAGATCGAAGAAGCCGGGGATGACCGGTGTGGATGCGTGCATCGACAGAAAGCGGTCAGCCAGCAGCTTGGTGAGCTGGTCGAGCATGATCACCAGCCCGCTGAGCCACAGCCACTTAAGCATACCTGCGCACCTCGCCGTCGCCGTCGATGTTCTCGATACAGCGGCCACAGAGTTCAGGGTGCTCGGGGTGGCTGCCCACGTCTTCGCGGTGGTGCCAGCAGCGTACACATTTGGGGTGCTGGCTGGCTGCGGCGGCGATGGCGAGTTCGTTGCCGTTTTCCAGCGTCACTGTTTCCAGGTCGGCGGGTTTGGCCGTCAGCGGATGGGTATGCGCATAGGAGGTGATCAAGACAAAGCGAAGCTCGTCTTCGAGCTTGCCTAGCAGCGCGTGGAGCTTGTTGTCGCAATAGAGATCTACCTCGGCATCGAGGGAGGAACCGATCGCCTTGCTGTTGCGCAGTGCTTCCAGCACCGGCCCGACCGCTTCGCGCACCAGCAGCACCGTGTCCCAGAAGTCGTGATCCATCACGGTGTCTTCTGGCAGCGTCTCCAGCTCATAGTGCCATTGGGTGAAGAAGATCGATTCGTCGCTGTTGCCCGGTGTGTGCTGCAACAGCTCCTCGGCGGTAAAGCTGAGGATGGGGGCGATCCAGGCGGTCATGGCTTGCAGCGTGTGGTACATCGCTGTCTGCGTCGAGCGCCGCGCCAGACTTTCGGTCTTGCAGGTGTACTGGCGGTCCTTGATGACGTCGAGATAGAAACTGCCCAGTTCTCGGGTGCAGAAGTTCAGCACCTCCTGATAGATGATGTGGAACTGGTAGGTTTCGTAGCCGCAGAGGATCTTGTCCTGCAAGTCGTCGGTGATGCTGACCAGCCAGCGGTCCAGCGGCAGTAGCTGCTCCATCGGGACGGTGTGTTGCGCCGGGTCGAAATCGTGCAGGTTGGCGAGCAGGAAGCGCGACGTATTGCGGATGCGCCGGTAGGCATCGGCCATGCGCTTGAGAATCTCGTTCGATACCGTCATCTCGCGGCTGTAGTCGCAGGAGGCGACCCACAGGCGGATGATGTCGGCGCCGAGATTCTTGATGACCTTCTGCGGCGCCACTACGTTGCCGCGCGACTTGGACATCTTCTCACCCTTGGCATCGACGGTGAAGCCGTGCGTGAGCACCTGCTGGTAGGGTGCCTTGCCGCGCATGGCGACCGAAGAGAGCAGCGATGATTGGAACCAGCCGCGGTGCTGGTCCGAGCCTTCCAGGTACAGCGTGGCGGGAAAGCCGAGTTCCTCGCGGCGCTCGAGTACCGAGTAGTGGGTGGTGCCGGAGTCGAACCAGACATCGAGTGTGTCGGTAACTTTCAGGTAGTCGGCGGCGTCGTCGCCCAGCAGCTCGCTTGCTTCCAGCGCGAACCAGGCATCGATGCCTTTCGCCTCGACGCGTTTGGCGACTTCCTCGATCAGTCGGGGCGTGTCCGGATGCAGCTCGCTGCTTTGTTTGTGGATGAACAACGGAATCGGCACGCCCCAGTTACGCTGCCGCGAGATGCACCAGTCGGGGCGGTTCTCCACCATGCCGGCAATGCGAGCCTTGCCCCAGTCGGGCATCCAGTGGACATGCTCGATCTCATCCAGTGCCGCTTTGCGCAGGCCGTTCTGCTCCATGCTGATGAACCATTGCGGTGTGGCGCGAAAGATGATTGGCGTCTTGTGACGCCAGCAATGCGGATAGCTGTGCTTGAGCTTGTCGACATGCAGCAGCGCGCCGTGTTCTTTCAGCACGTCGAGCACATGGCCGTTGACCTTGTGTACCGACTCGCCGGCGAACAGCGGCGTATCCGGCAGAAAACAGCCATCGCCGCCGACCGGATTGTCCACTTCCAGCCCGTACTGCTGTCCAACGACATAGTCTTCCTGACCATGGCCGGGGGCCGTATGAACCGCGCCGGTGCCGGCCTCGGTAGTGACGTGATCACCGAGAATGATTGGCACTTCGCGGTCGTAGAACGGGTGCTTCAGCGGCAGCAGTTCAAGATCGGCGCCCTGGCAGCGGCCAACGATGCGGGCATCTTCGATGTCAGCGCGTTGCAGTACGTCCTGGTATAGCGCATCAGCAAGCAGCAAACGCTCGTCACCGGCCTGCACCAGCACATAGTCGAGGTTTGCGTTCAGCGCGACAGCGCGGTTGGCGGGCAGTGTCCACGGTGTCGTCGTCCAGATGACGACCGATACCGGCCCGCTGCCACCGTCGCCTTCGAGCTGGCATTTGCCGAGGAAGGCGGCCTCGTCCACGGCCTGGAAGCGCACATCGATGGCGAAGGAAACCTTGTCCTCATATTCCACCTCCGCCTCTGCCAGCGCCGAGCCACAATCGACACACCAGTGCACCGGTTTGTCGCCCTTGCTGAGGTGGCCGTTGGCGATGATCTTGCCGAGGGCGCGGATGATGTCGGCTTCGGTCTGAAAGTTCATCGTCAGGTAGGGATTATCCCAATCGCCGAGTACGCCGAGGCGCTTGAAGTCGGCTTTCTGGGTCTCGACCTGGCTCATCGCGTATTCACGGCAGTGCTGGCGGAACGTGGCGCTATCGACGTCGATGCCCGCTTTGCCAAGCAGCTTTTCCACCTGTAGTTCGATCGGCAGCCCGTGGCAGTCCCAGCCGGGCACATAGGGCGCATCGAGACCGCTGAGCGTCTTCGACTTGACGATGATGTCTTTCAGGATCTTGTTGACGGCGTGACCAATGTGGATTTCGCCATTGGCGTATGGCGGCCCGTCATGCAGGATGAACTTGGGGCGTCCGGCGCAGTGCTCGCGCAGTTTCTGGTAGCGCTGGCTTTCCTCCCACTGCTTGAGCATTTCCGGCTCGCGCTTGGCCAGGTTGCCGCGCATGGGAAAGTCGGTGTGAGGCAGGTTGAGCGTGTGCTTGTAGTCAGTCACGGTAGTGTTTCGCTTTGATTTGAGAATCGGGTTTGGCTACGTCGTGCGGGATTCGAGTTGTGCAAAATACAGCCTTGCTGCATCGATGTCCTTGCGAATTTGCGCTTTGAGGGCATCGAGTGAATCGAACTTCTGCTCCCCGCGCAGCTTCTTCAGCCAGCGTATGTTGATGTGCTGGCCATACAGGTCGCCATCGAAATCCAGCAGATGGGTTTCGATGAGGAAGCCTTTGCCATCGACGGTCGGGCGCGTACCGACATTGGTCACACCATAGCCAATGCACTCCACCTCCACCGCGAACACACCATGCAGCGGTGAGACCGTGCGATGAACGCGGATGTTGGCGGTGGGAAAGCCGATCGTGCGGCCAAGCTTCTCGCCGTGGATGACTGTGCCGCTCATGCTGTATGGGCGGCCGAGCAAGCGCGCAGCCAGTTCCA
>JALSHZ010000027.1 GCA_026981985.1 Gammaproteobacteria bacterium
TCCGCGACCAGGAATTCAGCGCCGACATGAATTCCAGAGGCGTGCAGCGCATCCAGGATGTCAACGTGCTGCGCACCCACCAGTTCCGCGAGGACGCCGGCCCCATGGCCCACCCGGTGCGTCCGGACTCCTATGTCGAGATCAACAACTTCTACACCGTCACCGTCTACAACAAGGGCGCCGAAGTGGTGCGCATGCTGGCCCAGCTGGTGGGCCCCGAGGGCTTCCGCCGCGGTACCGACCTCTACTTTGAACGCCACGATGGCCAGGCGGTGACCACCGATGATTTCGTGAGCGCAATAGAAGACGCCAACGACGCCGACTTCAGCCAGTTCAGGTTATGGTACAGCCAGGCCGGCACGCCGCAGCTGAACGTGGCGCACCACTACGACGAGCAACAGAAAACGCTGACCCTGAATATAACGCAAAGTTGTCCCCCCACGCCGGGTCAGGCACACAAGCAGCCCTTTCACATCCCGCTGGCGGTGGGCCTGCTGGACGCCGGGGGCAACGACTTGCCGTTATGCCTGGAGGGTGAGGCGGCGACGGGCGACATCACCCGCGTGCTGCACCTGCGCGAGGCCGAGCAGAGCTTCGTCTTCCGTGACGTGCCCCCTGGTGCCGTGCCCTCGCTGCTGCGCGGCTTTTCCGCGCCGGTGAAACTGCGTGACGACCTCGACGACAGCCAGCGCTATTTCCTCATGGCCCACGACAGCGATCCCTTCTCGCGCTGGGAGGCCGGACAGAAAATGGCGGTAAAGATCCTCGCGGGCCTGGTGGACGACATCCAGGCCGGACGTCCCCTGCAACTGGACGAGGCCTTTGCCGAGGCCTTCGCCCGCACCCTGGCCGACGACCGTCTCGACCCCGCCTTCGCCGCCCTGGCCCTCGGCCTGCCGGCGGAAAACTACCTCGCCGAATTCATCCAGCCCATCGACCCGCAGGCCATTCACGAGGCGCGCGACTTTCTGCGCCGGGCGCTGGCCGAGCGCCTGCGCCCGCAGCTGGAGGCCGTGTATGCGCAAAATGCCGGCAGCGGCGAGTACCGCATCGACGGCGAATCCATCGGCCGCCGCGCGCTGAAGAACGCCTGCCTGGGCTACCTGTCGCGCATCGGCGACAGCGAGGCCATCGCCCTCGCCGAGGGACAGTTCAACACCGCCGGCAACATGACCGACAGCATGGCCGCCCTCGCCAGTCTCGCCAGCCAGGCCAATGCGGCCCGTGAGCGCGCCCTGGCCGCCTTCTACCAGCGCTGGCGCGACGAGCCGCTGGTGGTGGACAAGTGGCTGAGCATCCAGGCCACCGCCGCCCTGCCCGACACCCTCGATCGCGTGCGCGAACTCACGAAGCACGAGGCCTTCACCCTCAAGAACCCCAACAAGGTGCGCGCCCTCATCGGCGCCTTCGCCAGCGCCAACCCGTCCTGCTTCCACGCCATCGACGGCGCCGGCTACGCCTTTCTCGCCGACCACATCCTCGAACTCGATGCGCTCAATCCGCAGGTCGCCGCGCGCCTCACCAGCCCCTTCACCCAGTGGCGCAACTACGAGCCGAAACGCCAGGCCTTGATGCAGGCACAACTGCAACGCCTGCTCGCCGAGCCCGGCCTGTCGAAGGATGTCTTCGAAGTGGTGTCCAAGAGTTTGCAGGCGGATTAAAGTCCGTGCATTCAGCGATTTCAGCGGAGGAAAAACCCATGAGAATACTTCACACCATGCTGCGCGTCGGCGACCTCGATCGCTCGATTCGCTTTTACACGGAAGTGCTGGGCATGCAATTGCTGCGGCGCAAGGACTACCCCGAAGGCAAGTTCACCCTGGCCTTTCTCGGCTACGGCGACGAGGCGCAAAATACCGTGCTGGAGCTTACCTACAATTGGGGCGTCGACCACTACGAACTGGGCACGGGCTTCGGCCATATCGCCATCGAGGTGGACGACGTGTACCAGGCCACGGAGGCCATCAAGGCGCGCGGTGGCCGGATCATCCGCGATGCCGGGCCGATGAATGCAGGCACCACCATCATCGCCTTCGTCGCCGACCCGGATGGCTACGAGATCGAGCTGATCGGCGCGCGGTGATGTTGTTCTGGGATGGATCTTGTCGTGTTCGGGGCTTCAGGAAATCCCTGCCCCAGGCGTATCTCGCAGCCAATGGCTGTTTCTGTCATCACCACCCGCAGCCATTTTCTTGTCCGGTGTTTCCAGGCCGGCATCAGAGCGTGACGCGTGCGGTCGGGGCGAAGCGCCCGGGACTGTGCAGCGTGCCGGGCCTCTATCCGGGGCGGAGGCTATAACCGATCCGTGGGCATCGCCGCTACCATGAGTGTCCCGCGTGCGCAGACCACGCCGTTCTGTTGGGCGCGGGTTGTGTAGAGGTCAAACGCGGATGTTCTTTCGGAGAGTTTTACGGACAGGTTGAGCAGGTGTCCGGGTAGTACGGCCTTGGGAAATCGCATATCCGAACGTAACAGAATGTAGCTTTGTTTTTCGCTGGCGGAAGATGATTCCGCCGAGTTCAGGCTTTCGAGGCTGATGAATGCCGCACAGGTCTGGGCAAGGGCCTCTGTCACGAGTACGCCGGGCATGATTGGAAAGTCGGGAAAATGCCCGACGAACCAGGGGTCGCCCCGGGACACGGCCTTGACGGCGGTCAGGCCTTCGTTTCCGTCGTACTGATCCAGCCGATCAAGCAGGAGGAAGGGTTCACGGTGGGGAATGAGATCTTTGATATCGATCTTCGCAAGGTCGAGTTCCATCACACTTTCTCCATAATCAATACTGAAAGCTGGTTATGCTCATCGCAGGAAATGATAGCGATGGTGTTGGCCCGATCGGGAGCCGGCCCAAACATTGCCTTGCTTAGCCGTGACCAGTCCGATGTTTCTTCCTTGAACATCTCGTGAGCAAGGCACGTGAGTATCAGTGGGTCGCAGTGCCCTTCATTCCCGAGCAAGTGCTTGCCCGAAACCACGCAGGGGCTGGTTTTTTTTGTGGTGAGTACGGTGGTGAAGCGGCCGGGATCTAGTTGGCTGAGTCCGTTGGCAATCCAGACCATGTCGACATCGGACTGCTTCAGTTGTTTTCGGGTTTGTTGAGCGATCAGTGTTGCCACTTTATCTTCATCGATGTCCGGCAGGGCTCGCATCAAGGGCGGATAGAGTGTGACAGCGGCATCCCCGTGAGCTCGTGACAGGAGCGCTGCCACGCAGACCTCTCTTTGGTCTTGTTGCAGAATTTTGTGGTAGCAGGACGTGACATTGACCGCACCAACAATGGCAGTATCGATGGCGCCGCATTGCAGACTGAGTTCGGCCATGTCCAGGGCATGATAGACACCATGCTGGCCGGCGGAGACAGTGCTGTTCGGGCCTTCGATCGAACTGATCCGCGCAAAGTGGCTGCCGACCACGTTGGCCAGTGTATTGGGGGCTTGTAGAGGGCTGACATGATCCGGGCCATGGGTTTTGGCGCATAAATCAAAATCGAAATCATCCTTGAGGTTGACGTTGTTTTCGGCGATGAATATGCCGACCCGGGCCGGAGCGGATTCAATCACTTGCTGAAGGGATGTGTGACTGAGTAATTTCGTTGCGGTGCTGCTCAACAGCTTGGTGGCGGCACTGAGATGCCGGCTCTTGCCCAGGGATTTGTTGGCGTCATAGTTGTCAAATTGCTTCTCGGCCGGTTTTTCGCCAATTGTGTCCAGCAATGGAGTGGGCGACTCGATGCCGGGTATCTTGAAAACAAATTCATCAATAATGAAAGGCATGGATTCTTCCTTCTAGTGGACACGGTTGCTGTCGTCTGGCGCAAGCCTGCTGAGAATAATGCTGGAAACGTTCCCGCCAAATGCAAATGCGTTACTCATTACGTGGTTGACGGGGGAATTTCTGGATTTCCCGGGAACCACATCCATAGCCGAGGGAAAGGCCGAATCAACCATGGTTGTATTGATGGTGGGAGGCAGCCGCTGATGGTGGATCGCCATGGCGCACGCAACCGCTTCAAAGGCGCTTGCAGCCCCCATGCAGTGGCCGATCATGGATTTGATGGAACTGACGGGGATCAGCGGCAGGCGATCACCAAAGACGTCATGCAAGGCTGTCGCCTCCGACTGATCATTTGCTGCTGTACCGGTTCCGTGGGCGCTGACGTAATCGATTTGATCGGGAGACAGGCCGGCAACATGCAGGGCCCGCTTCATTGCCTTGATGGCGCCATGGCCTTCCGGATGGGGGGCGGTGGCATGGTAGGCATCGCAGGTCAGGGCATAACCCGTTACCTCCGCATAGATGTTCGCGCCGCGATTCCGGGCATGTTCGTAGTCTTCCAGCACCAGCATTGCCGCACCTTCACCGACCACCATGCCGTTGCGCTCCTGGTCAAACGGTCGGCATGCATCGCCGGATGATGCATTGAGGCGGTGAAATATGGTGTAACAGGTCCGGCTGAATGGATCGGCGCCGCCGGCAAGTATCATTTTGCTTCTACCCGTGCGGATCCGGTCGAAGGCCGTACCCACGGCGTAATTGCCCGCGGCACAGGCATTGACGAAGGTAAGAGCGCTGCCCTTGAAGCCAAATCTGCGCGCCACTTCCGTGCTGAGAAGCGAGGCGGAAAAGTGGCCCAGATCCTTTGCGCGAATGTCTTTTAATGGGTCTGATTCACTCAGGTCATATTCGTTAATGATGCGCTCGACGATATCCTGGTTTCCCATGGTGGTGCCTATCAGAACGTCGTAGTTGTTGTGGACATCCGTGACGGCTTCAAGTCCGGCGTCATGCAAGGCCATGCGCGAGGCGGCCACGCTGTAAGCCACGGCTTGGCCATACGGCTTCAGGGAGGGGTCATCAGCTTCTGGCAGTTGATCCCAGTCCTTGATTTCGGCCGCGAGATTGCGTGGATAAAGATTCGGATCGAGTTTGGTCACTTTTTCGATGGCGGAACGGCCTTCAAGCAGCCCGTTCCAGAAAATGTTCTTGTCGCTGCCCAGAGGGGAAACGACGCCAACGCCGGTGACGGCAACGCGTCTCATCATGTCAGTCATGTGGAATGTCTCTTTCTTTTGCCACAAACGCGATATCGCGCTGCGCGATGTTGTGCTGAACAGTATTTGACAAGTGTCGCTGGTTCACGCCAATGACTTGTCATGTGCTCAATCCTCCATCGACAACCAGGGTGTGTCCGGTGATGTAATCCGACGCCCCGGATAACAGAAACAGGACGGATTTGGCCACGTCATCCACACTTCCCATGCGACGCGCCGGGACAATCTTGGGGATTTGGCTGCGCATCTTTTCGCTCATGCCGGCGACCATTTCGGTTTCAATAAATCCGGGAGCCACCGCATTGACCTGTATGTTGTAACGAGCAACCTCGTGGCTGAGTGTGCGGGTCAGTCCGATGAGCCCGGCCTTGGATGCCGAGTAATTTGACTGTCCGGGACTCGCCTGCATGCCGCTCACCGATGACATCATCACCACCTTGCCTTGCTTTCTCGGTAGCATTTTCATCATTACCGCCTGGCTGAGATAAGCCGTGCCATTCAAATTGGTATCGATTACACGGGTCCACAGGTCATGGGGCATGGTGAGAAATGATTTGTCATTGTTGATGCCCGCATTGTTGACCAGGCCGTAAATTGGCCCGTGATCTTTCTCGATGTTGTCAACGATGACTCGTGAACGGTCCGGATCGGAAACGTCTGCCTGGTACGCCCAGCACTGGGCTCCCTGATGGTTAGCGGTATCGACAATATCCTCGGCGGCATTGCTGTTGTTCTGATAGGTGAAAACGACTTTGCACTTAGCGTCCAAAAGGTGTGACACGATACCTTTTCCAATACCCCGGCTGCCGCCGGTAACGAGCACCAGGCGGTTTTTCAGATCAGCAAACATGAGTTTTCCCTTCTCTGGTGAATTGATAGTTAGCAATGCCCTTTAGCATGAAGCGCATGCTGTTCAGGTGCAGATCAGCAGGCACGAAGGACGCACTCCGGGCCGCCCACTGACCATGCAGCTTCCTTGCGAAGTGCTCCAGTGTCTGTTCATCAGACAACTCGGGCGATGCCAGCGTGATAAATTCATGGCACTGATGCAGAGCGTGATCAGCGGCATGTTTCGCGTGTTCTCCAGATAACATGCCGTCATGGGCGGTGATGAGCTGTCGGGGGGCAAGCGAACGAATAAGCGCAAGGGAATCCAGATATTGCGCGACATTGTTGAACATCAACGGGTTCCAGAAATTATCGGCGTCATTGAACTCGCCCATGGCATCTGCGGTGAATAGCCGTTGGCGGTAGACGTCAAGAAAAATGATCTGGTCACTGGAATGACCCGGCGCAGATATTACGCTTATAGTATGTTTTTCTCCTAGCTCAAGCGCGTCTCTACCGTCAACGAGCTGCACGGGCAATGTGTGCAGATCAACTCTACGGGGTAGCGTCTGTCCCTCGTGCAGAATTCGAGCGTTCAGGTTTGCGATGAGCTTGCGCACACCTGGCTTCTGCCAGCTTTTCCAGGTCCGCTGGTTGACGAGTATTCGAACTTTCTCCAGACGGGGAACCAGGTAGGGTAGCAGTCCGCAATGGTCGTAGTGCTTGTGGGTGATGAGCCAATAGTGAACATGGCCCGGTGATTGAACCAGGCCCATCATGTGCTCCCATATCAGTTCCGTATCACGACTGATTCCTCCTTCGATCAGCGCCCAGCTGTTATCGCCAAGGTGAAGAAGGTACACAGGTACATCCATGCTACCCAGCACATAGAGGTCTTCGTCAATTTGGCGAGGGAGAGTACCGCTCAGCATGTGGATCCCGCACAAGGCATGCGATACAGGGCGGATCCCCAGGTCGCGCCTGACCCGTAGATCAGCATCAGGATGGTGTCGCCAGGTTTCATTTCGGGCCACAGCATTGCCAGTGTGACCGGGAATGAGGCGGAAGCCATGTTGCCAAGCGTGTCCACGGTTATCTTGAGTTTGGCCTCCGGAATTCCGAGCCGGTCACGCACCGTTTCCAGAATGCGCAGGTTGGGCTGGTGACAGACGACGTGATCAATGTCTGAAAGGTTTAATTGGTGTTTCGCCAGCATGCCCTCGGCAGCGGAGACCAAGGTCTCGCAGGCATGGTCAAACATGGGCCGTCCATTCATCACGAATTCGGCCTCGCCTTGTGACACCGAGGCCTCGGATATGAAGCTGTCTCCCCTGGTGCCGGGCTTCGCGGTCATCAGCAGATCGAAGTAGGCGCCATCAGCGCCCAGTGCCAAGTCAATCAGGCCATCATGGCTTTCATCAGTGGCCGAGACAACCGCGGCGGCAGCACCGTCACCAAGCAAAATGGCGAGATTGCGCCCGCTGTCCGAGCAGTCCATGCGCTTTGACAGCAACTCGCCACACACCAAAAGAATATTACGGTATTGCCCGGTTGACAGCAGTCCGGTTGCGAGTTCTAGCCCGTACAAGAAACCACTGCACTGGGCGCGAATATCCATGGCGGGTATGTGCCCGAGGCCAAGTCGGGGTTGCAGCAGGCAGGCCTGCGAAGGATCGTGATGATCCGGTGACAGGGTGTTTACCAGCAGGAAATCGATACTTGAGACATGTAGGCCGGCGCTCGTAATGGCCTCACGCGCGGCGGGAAGCATCAGGTCGCTGGTCGCTTGTTCCCGTGAGGCGTGGCGACGGGTCACCACGCCAGTACGTTCAAGTATGAACGCTTCGGAGGTGCGGATTTTTTTTACCAGCTCATGATTGCCTACAACAGCTTCGGGAAGGTGGTAAGCCATACCGCTTATTACCGGGTTTGACATGTTGTGATTCCAGTGATCCGGTGTGGAAATGCTACTTGAAAATTTGATCCATTTTACTTGCAAGGTAGATGTTCCCGCGCACGATCAGCTTGCGGGTCAGGATTGCGGTCATCGCCTTAATCTCGTTGTTGACCAGGCGAAGGTAGGTGTTGTCGTCGGTCTCAAATGTGACACTTGGGTCATCAACTCGGCCGTGAATCACCTCGAAAGTCCCGTCGTTAACATGCACGCAAAATTCCTTCCCGGAAGGCCCCGATATCAGCCATTGATATTTCGCTTTTACGTTCTTGCTGGAGTCAGCTTGAAATCGGTGTTCCATCGATACAATAACATCGTCAATGGAGTGTAATTTTCTTTCTTTCATGGATATTCCTCAGGATGCCTTGTCAAGTAACGCATCCAAATCGTTGCCGAAACCGTGCATTTCCCAAATATGTCGATAGGATTCATCATAAATTTCTGAGGTAATGAAATAGTGTAATAATGGCGTGATAAGATCACTGTTCAGCTTTTGTCGGTGTTCGGAATAGAGCACGGTGTCGAGCAATGTTTCAGTGTCCTTGAAGGCCGGGTCAGAGAATCCGACTCTGTCAAAGCAATCTATGTTGGTAACCCCCTGATCGATTAGCTGACGTACATAAACTGGCGTTAACTCCTGTGCATGGCATTTAAATTCCGGGTCTGTGTGGATCAGATTCTTGATCATCGTTTGTCCCCATTTTATGTGCCGCATTTCTTCTTTCCAGTGCTCGTGCACCACCTTCTTGGCCATGGGATGAACGTATTCCGCATCAACATCCAGGCGTTGATACTGGTCGGCTATCCACTCGATGATCATGGTAAGATAGACGGCCATGAGCGGATATTTGCCAGTGCCGGCATTATCATCATAGAAGCTGCGCAGGAAATCCGGCATGGGATAAATCTCGCTGCCGTAGTAGGCGATAGACTTCTTGAAAACCAGGGTGTGTACCAGTTCTTCCTTGATGAAATGGGTCATGTAGTCGCGAATTACTGCGGGTAGATCGTTGAAGGCTCCATTGTTAAGCTGTCGCATGTAGTATTCAACCACCAGTGACTCCAGATGTATGAACGCTGACCACCATGTGATCGTTTCCTCCATGGAGAGCCGCTGAATTTCTTCCTCTCTGGCTTTGTCCCAATACTCGGTACCATAGATAGAGATTCGCTCCCTTTTCCGGAGATAGGGCGAGTCGGTTACCGGCTCATCCCAGGGATGATCGTGCAAGGTGCTCATTGAGCGTTTTTCCGATGATGCGATGAGACGCTGTGTAACCGTAGTGAGGCGGTGAAGATTATCCACGTTTATGCCATTGCTGCAGCTCATGATGTGTTCCTCAGTTTTCTGGCGTGTGAAGGCGATTGCGAAGTGTTGCAGTGGTAAACCCCAGACACATCGCGGGCTCGTAACCTGCGCCATTCACCCAGGTTCCAACGAACTGGAGACCGGCAACGGGAGGGGTCTGGAGAAATCGGGTGTTGCGCCCCGGTACGGGTTTGTAACCGAATGCGGAGCCACCACCAGAGCCGGTAAACTTGTAGTTGGTGCGCGGGGTTGAAATGTCCATGTACTTGATGTGATCCTTAAGCGCCGGAAAGTTCTTGCATGCACGGTCGATTATTCGCAGCGCCATGTGTTTTTTCTTTTTTCGATAGGCGTCGCGGTCAAGGTCAAACCAGTCGGATTTATGATCAAGAATTTCCAGCTGGACGACATAGCCATAATCGGGATCAAGTTCGTGATAGTTGGAGATGGACAGCGGCCAACAGTCATACCGTGTATCGGTGTTGAGGGCTACCTCTGCGTTGTGCAGGTAATCGGTGTCTCCAACGAGATAGTCAGAGACAGTCAGTCCACATTCATGGGGTGGTGCATCAAGTCCCAGATAGACAATAAAGGCACCAAGCCCGAATTCCAGCTTGTCAAGCTTTTCGAAAAAACCCGTGCTGTGGCATTGCTCCGGCAGAAGCTCGGCAATTTGATGGGGACAGGCAGTAAATACGATATGTTTTGCGCTGATGTCGTAACGTTTTGTCTGGCACCCCGTTAGCTTGTTTCCGGCGACCTTTAGTTTTGTGACGGGTTCCCGAACCAGAATCGTCCCTCCCCTTCTTTCCAGCTCCGCCGCCAGTATGTCGGACAGGGTCTGTGATGAACCCTTGATATAGCCCTTGTCGGTGAACAGGAAGGTGTATGCAAAGTGCAGGAAATAGAGTGCATCAGCTTCGTAGGCCTCGACGCCAAGATTGACCGAAAGCGCGCAGAACAATGTGATCAGGTCATCGTTGTCAAAGATCGATCTGAAATACTCGAATGCGGTTATCTTGCTCAGCGCCTTGCTGCCGATAATCAACGATGGATCGATCTGATATTCACCCAGCGCTAGCCGGGCAAGCATGTAATTCTGATAGCCGTGGCTTCGAATATCTGATGATAGTTTTTCCAATGCCGTCGATTGATCGGGAAATTCACGCGAAAGACACTGAAAAAATTTCCGGCCATCGGCGGGTAATTTTATGACCCTGCCACCGATAATAAATGTCGTCAGGTTCTCATATAAGTGGAAGTCGATTAGCTCAAGTAATCCGGCACGTTCAAGGGCGTCCGCCAAATTGCCATTTTCGCCGAGGCCTGTGATCTTGTGCAGGCTACAATCGAATATATACTGTCGCTTGCGCTTGAAGTTGCTGGCGTATCCGCCCACCTTGGTGTGCTGTTCCAGGACGACCACGTTACGACCATGCGCCGCCGCCACGTTGGCATATACCAAGCCGGTCAAGCCAGCTCCTACGACAATCTCGTCAGCGTTCATTTTTGTGGGCGATGGCATATTTTCCATGTTTGACGCTTACGCCAGCTCGGCCATGTGGTTTTTCTCCGCTACCAGCTGCTCGACGATAGCGGATATGGCGGCGATGGATGTCATTTCCTCATAACGGGAAGGTGGAATTTTGATCCCGTATTGTTTTTCCAGGTTTACCGTGATTTCTAGCCCTGCCAGGGAGTCGACGCCCAGGGCGATAAGATCCTCATCGGGAGCAATGTCTCGTTCGTCGAGTTCGGCTGCCTCGATGACGTACTCCTGAATTATCTTGTGATATTCGTTCATTGTTGTGATTCTCGTTTATGTTGATTTGTTAACAAGTAACTACATTACCCATTCGCCATACCTGGGCGGCGAATCCCCAGCCCGTGGAGGCGCCGGCCAGTACAACGATTCCATCTTTCGGGATTTTCCCAGTGTTCAGTGCGGCATGCAGTGTGTAGGGTATTGATACCGACACCATGACCCCGTTGTTTTTCATCGTTTGCAGATATTTGTGTTCCGGGCAGCCCACCGAGGACGCCCATGCTTGAACAAGGAGTGGTGAAGGCTGGTGGAAAACGAAGTGGTCCACCTGGCTGCTTTCTATCCCGGCATTGTTTAACGCATTGTTAACTGCTATTGGAA
Source organism: Gammaproteobacteria bacterium (assembly GCA_026981985.1). GTDB lineage: Bacteria > Pseudomonadota > Gammaproteobacteria > UWMA-0217 > UWMA-0217 > JALSHZ01. The sequence goes on from JALSHZ010000027.1 coordinate 11,289, forward strand.
CATTCTCTGGCACAAATTCCTGCATTGTTGACTGACCTTCCTCAAGCAGCGTGAAATATAGCTTTACCCGGTCTTCGACCCCCTCGCGCTCGGGGAACCGCCACTTCCCGGTTGCTATCTCATAGTGATCCGCGTTGCTGTGCTGTGCTGATCCAAGAAGATCGCTGAAATCACCGCTTCTGGTCAGCAACGCAGCAGCACATCCGTCGGCAAATATGGTTGAACTTCGTGCCGTGGGATCGAGTATGTTAGAGACGTATTCGCTACACACGATAACGGCCGTTTTTATTTTTCCCTGCTGAATAAAACACGAGGCAAGTTTCATGTTAAGCAAGAAACTGGCGCACTCCATTTGGCTGTCCCATGCGAGAGCGTTTTTCAGGTTTAGAGAGTCTTTTAGCACGCGGCTCAGGCGGGGATACAGGCGGGGACCTGTATTAGGTAGAGTTCCCCCGCTGTCAGTTAGTATTGGACTGGATGCCGAGCAAACGAGCAAATCTACGTCCTCGGGGTCAGTATCGTTTTTATGCAACAAACGATTTACGGCGGTGCGAGCCGCAGAAAATTCATTTTCCCCCCGCTTTGGACAAAAGTGTCCCCGCGTCTCTATCCCCCAGAAACGCCACCATCGACTGGACATCTCGGGTAAATGGCGGAATATGGGGTCATCGTTGGCGAGTTTTTTCGTTGGGAGCTCGCAGGTAATCGATGCCAGTTTTACTCTATGCATTTGTGTTACCCGGACTGATGATCGCGGTCACCATATCGATCGCAGGTCCGAATGGGTCAAAGCTTGCTGCGGCGATTTCTACGTGCCGGCGTTGTTTCAGACGGATCATGAATTCCTGCGCCAGGTGGAAGGGGCCATAGCAGGGCTTATTGTCTGTGTTGTCATGGAACCATTGTTCCATGATGCCCTCGATATTGTTTTCCCTATGCGGGGTTAACAGTTTTTCGGATGTTGCTCCTATGGCCTCAAAGAGTTTCTCACCAGTCGGAAATTGCATGATACACTTGTGATCCTGCGGTGTTCGGATGGTTGTGTTGAGTTCCATGACCAACGGAGGAAATACCTTGCCGAGGTAGCTTTGCTGAAAATATTGATGCTTCACGGGCGCCACTAACAGGGCCATTGCGCCGTCTTGCATGGAAAAACCCGATCGACTGTCGTTTTTCACGCAGTGGTTTATTTCACTTCGTACCAACAATATTCGTTTGTACCCTTCCTGCCATGACAGGGTATTTACGATGTGAAGTACCTTTGCCAGACTAGTATCCATGAGATCGAAAACAAAGGCGTTGCGGGCGGAGATTTCCTTCTGCAAAGGGTGCCCGATTCTTGGGCCTCCAATACTGCTGTCCCTGGTAAGATGGTCTGGAGAGACGGAAAAACTTACAATCAAGTCGATATCTTTTGCGGCCACGTTCCCTTGGGCCAGTACCGACTCAACGGCCGGTAACAGGTAATCCATGCCAGATTCTCCCGGCGCGGCCTTGAACCTTTTTGGCCCGCACGAAGGTCGGTCGCCTCCAGCGGGCGCCCGGGGCATGATGACCTGTGCCGCCATTATTCGCATAGTGCCTGGGATTCCATGTCTAGCATCAGAAGATTGCTTGCTTGATCAATGAGTTCCGACCTTATTACCTTGCCGTTGTCGTTGCGCGGCAAGGCAGAGAGGGAAACGATGGTTCTAGGTTGCATGTGTGAGTCAAATTCTGCACGTAGCCAATCGGCGTATACCTGTCGGTTGACATCGCTCCCGGCCCGGAGGACCAGAAACAAGGTCGGTTTCACGTTGTCACGTTCGCGAGTGGAGGGAGTCAGGGCACATTCAATGACTTCATCAAATGCGCCACTGAGTTTTTGTTCTACCACTGCGGGAACCACCTTTCGTCCATTTACCTTGAACAGGTCATCCTCCCTGCCGAGATAGCGGTAGTATCCATCGTCATCGAAGTGAAACAGATCACCGGTGCGATACCAGCCGCTGGTGAAGACTTTTGAATTTTTCTCCGGCATTTTTAAATAACCGGGGCTTACGCCCGGCCCCTTTACCAGAAGTACGCCGCGCGTGTTTGCTTGTTTGATGAGGCGGCCTTGTGCGTCTATCAGCTTGCATTGGTATTCTGGTAACGGCCTTCCGGTCCGCCCGGCTTTAGCCTGACCCGCATGATTGGAAAGAAATATATGCCCAACCTCAGTGGCGCCGATCCCGTCCCGTACTTCAATTCCCTTATTTTTCCAGAATTCAAATTCGTCGCGGGGAAGCGGTGCACCGGCAGACACTGCCAGCCGTGTGAGCGAGGCTACAAGTTCTGCATGTTCCCGCAACATGTGATATACCGCCGGTACGGCAAACAGCACATTTGGAGAATAACGGCTTATGTTATCGATGATATGGCTCGGGTTGGGCCATCGATCATCAAGGATTGCAGCCGAGCCTGTTAACAAGGGAAAAAACAGACTGTTCCCCATGCCATATCCAAAGAATATTTTCGGTATCGAGTAACACAGGTCAGCGGGAGAAAGTGCCAGGTGACCTTCTGCGTAAGCTTTGGAAAACCCCAGTGTAGTGTTAATTGTGTGTATCACGGCTTTCGGGGCGGCTGTTGAGCCTGAGGTGTATTGCAGATAGGATGTCTCGTGGCAGCGTTTTCGGTGAAAATCATTCCAGGTGGGTTCGCCGTAGCCAACCTTGTCGTTGAGAGTGAAGTCGCTGAACAGCCGTTCGTCCGGCCTGTCAATTACAAGCGTGTCCGTCATGGGCGGGAGATCGGGAATTCGCTCGGGTTCTACTATCAACACACGAGCTCCGCAATGTTTTGTGATGCCGAGGAGATTCGCGGTGCGGCATTTGGGATTGATAACAGTAGGTATCGCGCCCATAGCCATCGCCGCCAGGAAGGCGCTTGCTAATGAGGGACTGTCGTTGAGGCATATTACGATACTGTCGCCGGGCTGGAGTATTTGATAAAACTGACTGGCCAGCGACGCTACCGCCTGTTTCATCTCCTCGCGTGTTATGGTTTTCCCCCGGAAGTGATACAGGGTACTGTGTGGCTCATGTTCATTGAACAACAGAAGTTGAGTTAGGTTTTCTTTACCGCCAGATTTGTCTGTGCAAGCTGACATGATCAGTTCCTCTGTTCAGGCGAGCAGCTCGGCGTACTCTTCAAGTACATTGCACGACCATTGCCGGATGCGTTCCTCGGTCAGCATGCTTTGCGAGTCTTCATCCAGGGCAAGACCGACGAAATGTTTCCTGTTCTCTGTTAACGCCTTTGAGTTGTCGTATGTATATCCTTCATTCGGCCATGTGCCGATGATGCGGGCGCCTTTTTCCTTTAGTTTGTTATACAGGATGCCCATTGAGTCCAGGTACCAGTCGGAGTACCCGTATTGATCCCCGAGCCCGTACAAGGCGACTACTGCGTCGCTGAAATCGATTTCATCCAGATCTTGCCAGTGTTCTTCCCAGTCGGTCTGCAGGTGGCCATAATCCCAAGTGGGGATTCCAAACATCAGCAGGTCGTAGGAATTTATTCCTCGGAATCCAACTTCGGCGATGTCATTTATCTCTACAATATCCCGTCCAATGAAATCGCCGATTTGATAGGTAACCTCTTCGGTGTTGCCGGATGTGGAAGCGTAGTAGATGCCGATTTTCATTTGCTCTCGCTCGTGTACTTCTTTTTTTACCGCCAGATTTAATGATGCATGTCTGTGCGGTCACTGTTTCATAATGCGGCGAGAATTTATCAGATGTATTTCGGAGGGGGTAAGTCGATGTCCAAGCATCAGAAGTTAGTTGGTGATCGCAGGGAATCCGGGTGTTGAACATGCCTTGCCAATTTCCTGTCTGTTTCCGGCTACCTCGAGTATTTCGAATTGGGGTTAGCGAATCGGGTCTTTTGTGGCAGTATTGCCGATGTTGGTTTCTTGGGTTCATGGAGGGGGGATGGAAACGGATGTCTTGATCGTGGGAGCAGGGATAGCCGGTTGTTCGATGGCGAGCGGTCTTCGCACCATGGGTATCGACTATCAGTTGGTTGAGAGGCGCGAGAATTCTTGCGCACTTGGTGCGGGAATTCTTTTGCAGGGCAGTGCGCTACACGCCTTGTCCGTGCTCGGTGTGTGCACGGACATCGTCCCTGACGGGCATGAGGTGCGTTACCTTGGCATCGGAACAGCTCATAACCCGTCCATATTGAACCTTCCCATGACTGGAAATCATTCTCGGTGCCTGTCCATGCATCGACAGGATTTGCACGAGCTGCTGATGAATCGCGTGGATACTAGCAAACTTCGTTTTGGGGTCAGGGTCGAGCAGGTGCGGGAACACCGCGGTGGGTACATTGCGAGGCTAACGGATGGTAGTCATATTTCCTGCAGGATTATTGTTGGCGCCGATGGCGCCCATTCGCAGACTCGCAGCCGATTGATCGGTGATCCCGTTGCACTTCGTAGTACGAATCAGGTTTGTTGGCGGTTCGTGGTTGAAGGCTGGTCGCGTGACAACCAGGGTTACGAACTTCATCACGGCTCTGTCCGGATGGGAGTGATACCGCTGAGTCGGGGACGTTGTTACGTTTTTTTGGTTAAGCAAGGCTTATCGCTGGCGGACGCCAGGCAGTATCAGATGCGTGATATCGTCGCAATGCTCGGTGCTTTTGGAGAGATCGGGGAACGGGTCGCATCGGCGCTTGGTCCCGGCGCGACGTATCTTTTGCATCCGTTAGCGGACGGCAGTATCCGTTGGCACAATAATGCTTCAATTGGTCTTATCGGTGATGCTGCGCATCCCGTTACACCGAACCTTGGTATGGGTGCTGGTCTTGCATTGGAGGACAGCGCGGTTCTTTGCAGACTGATGGAGCGTCATGGACTGGACGCCTGTATTTTTCGATATCTGGCTTCGTTGAGGAATTCCAGGATTAAGAAAATCAGGGATGCATCCTTCTGGTTCGGCAGGGCTGCCCATGTCGAGCACCGGATTCTGAGTTCGATAAAATTCGGGGTCCTGGGTTGGTTGCCGCAAGGCATCATGAGAATGTTCCAGGACAGCGCTTGTGGCCAGTTTTCCCGGTCGTTGTCCCGTATCTAGGAATACCGGTTCAGGCCCCGGTGTGTTGGGCAAGCTTGAAGAATACTATCGCGAGCAACAAGCACAGCGGATTGTAGATATAGGTATCCAGGGTTGCGAATCGGCTGTTTCTGATTTTTTTGAATGCTCCGATGAACTTGAAGTCGCCGATTACGCGAAGGACCAGCACGGCGCTTGCGAGATAGGCGGCGTATCTGGCTGCAGTGAGCAGAGGCTCGGGCAGGTTTTCACGGAAGTATCCCAATGACAACAGCAGCGTTGCGATACCCAGCAATGCGAAGGCTACAAGAAGTGTTACGATCCGGCCCGGAGTAAATGCCGGTTCGTTTCCAGTGTGTGGAATTGCTGCCGTCAAACCGGCCTTGCCGCCTGCGGCCCAGTAGACATGAATGGCGCTGACGGCCAGCAGAATGCCGGCCAATGTCACACTTAGCGTGGTCATTATGCAATCTCCTGATCCGGGGGGCGGACTATATTTTCAGCGCGTATATCGCTTGCCTGGCTTTGTTCAGGAATTCGTCGAATGCACGGTGAGACTTGAGTGATGCACTGAAGTAGCAGTATATCTTGGTCAGAATTCCATCCTTCTCATACTCCTCGTTCAATTTTTTCAGATCACCACATTCCAGGTGCCGTGAAGCGTAGTAGTACGGCATTACTCCCCATCCGACTCCTTTCTTGATCAGGCGGAGCATGTCTTCATAGCTTTCGACGTAGCAAACATCATTGCTTGTTGGCTGGAAGTGACCCGGCACACATCGCTCTCGGGCATTAAGTGCAATTTGCCGGTAATTTTTCAGGTCATTTGTGCGGTTGGGCGGTTCCTTGGCCAGTGGGTGGTTGGAGCTTGTTACCACATAGGTTCGTCCGTAGCCGAGAACACATTGGGAATACTGCTCGCCAGTTTCTTCTTCATGAATGGTAACTGCAACATTGATTTCCCCTTTTTTCAGCATGTTCAGGCCGTCCGTCGGAGAACCACGGAACACGCGCACTGTATCGAAGCTTTCCGCTACCACCAGACCGTCGATAATGTCGCAGAACGCGCTCGGTATGGTGTTGTCGAGGTACATGTTGAGGTTCGGCCGTTCCGTAGTGATGCTGTCGACCACGGCCATCAATACTTCTGCGCTGTTCAGAAGATTGTTCATGTGGGGAATGAGTTTGCGCGCCTCATCAGTCGGCACCGCCTTGTGCCCATCGCGTCTCAGAAGGTCCACGCCCAGTTCAATTTCCAGGTTGCAGACGCTGCTGCTGACCGAGGTTTGAGATTTTTTCAGTCGTCGTGAGGCGGATGCAATCGATCCGCTGTCGACGACCTGAAGGAATGCATTGATATGATTTAGGTTTCTGATGAGCATGCGTTCTCTCCGTAGTAGCATGAAATAGTCCTTTTGGCCGGCTTCGGTTAAGGGCGCTTCCATTTCAAAGCGCCCTTAAGAGGGTCTTGCCGGAGCGTATTATATATTTGGATCTGTGAATTCAAATACGGACCTAGTCCAGTTACGCCATTTCTCGTTCGTATTATCCTTGCGATTAATCCGGTCAAGAGGGTGTGATTGGCTGAGCTACACTATCGCCCCCTCTGTTTTGCAGCCACAGCCGCCTGTTCCACCTGTAATGCGAGCGCAACAACACCCCGGCTCCAGGGAATCGGGGCTGTTACCGAGTGGAGCGGCGGAAGCATAAATATCCTTTCTCCAAAAATCCAGCATTTCTGAATAACCACTCTTCTCCCTGATCGCCGCATGGTTTTTGCGCTGAATTTTACTACTAGTGCCTGAACTTTAACTCCAGCTTTTCGCCCATTTCTGTTCAATGCTCACCTTCAGGTCAACAGAATTATCTCTGGCGCCCCATCAGAGTCGCAGCAACTTGTATTGGAGTGGTTAATACCGGCGTCGACCAAACGGCACCGCCTGAGTGGAGACTGTTTTCTGGCAACAACTCTGTCGGTTCCGGAGCTGTTTTTCTTTCAGGTGGGTGGGATTTTGATGATTCCGGGATCGTCAATGCAGGCGATGAGTCTGGTGGCGCCACTGCATTCACTGCAGATGTCAATATCGAATATACGCTTGAGTTGCTGTCCCCAAGTTATTAACCCAGCGGGTGTTTGCGTTCATCTAACGCTTTGGCTTTTTGGGTTTGCCTTGCTTTGCTGATGCGCATTCCACTGAAGATGACCGCCGATTCCGAGGAACGTGACCGCTACGCTCACCGGTTCCTTACTGGCATGTATTTTCTACGCTGAGCGGTCACGATCCGTCAAGCAGCCGGCGATCTTTCGCATCGTCTCGCCGCGCAGCTCGAGGCGGTGCGCACCGTGGAGTAGCCGGTCGAGGATGGCATCGGCCAAGGTCGCTTCGCCGATGTAGTCGTGCCAGTGCTCGGTGGGCAGCTGGCTGGCGATCAGGGTGGACCGCCGGCCATGCCGATCCTCAATGACTTCCATCAGACCCTGCCGCTGGGCGGCGGTGATCTTCTGGATACCCCAGTCGTCGAGGATCAGCAGATTCATTTTGAGCAGCTGGTTCATCAGGCGGGGATACGAGCCGTCCCCATGGGCGATGCGCAGCTGCTCGAACAGGGTGGGCAGGCGCAGGTAGCGCATCGACAGCCCTTGGCGGCAGGCCTGGTTGCCCAGGGCACAAGCCAGCCAGGTTTTGCCGCAGCCGGTGGGGCCGGTGAGGCACAGGTTCAGCGACTGGCGGATCCAGTCACCGCTTGCCAGTGCCGCCATGCGGGCTTTCTCCAGTCCCCGGGGATGGCGGTAGTCGATATCCTCGATACAGGCATTGACCCGGAGTCTGGCGGCCTTGAGCAGACGGGTGAGCCGCCGGTTCTCGCGGTGCAGCACCTCGCGCTCGACCAGCAGGGCCAGCCGCTCGTCGAAGCTCAGGTCGTGGGTCTGGAGCTGCTCGCGCTGTTGCTCTCAGGCTTCCAGCATGCCGGTCAGCTTGAGGGTGCGCAGTTGTTCGATGGTCTGTTGGTTCAACATGGTCTTCTCCTCCCTCAGTGGTAGTAGCCGGCGCCGCGCACATTGCCGTGTAGGGGAAGTGTCTCCTGGGAACCGGCCTCCTCCTCGGGCGGTAGCCGGTCGAGGCCCTGCTTGAGGATGGAGGCCACACTCTGGTAGCTGGCCGAACGGATCGCCAGTGCGCGTTCACAGGCCTTCTCCAACCGCTGCCGGTCATAACGCCGTGCCAGGTTGAGCAACCCCAGGCAGGCGCGATAACCGTGTTCGGGGTGCGGACGGTCCTCCAGCAGCCGCTTGACCACCTGGGCCGTGCAGGGGCCAATGTCGGCGGCCCAGTTCAGGAAGCGGCCCGGCGACCAGTCCCGATGGGCCTGGTGGGACTTGGGCATGTGCGAGGCCTGGGTAGAGAAGCGTCCCTGACCGTGTCGTGCATGACTGGCGACCCGCTTGCCCTTGTCATTACCTCGACGGTGGTGGCGGTGATGCGCAGGTCCAGGGTCTGGCCGACCAGGGCGTGGGGAACGCTGTAGAAGCGCTTGTTGACCTCGATGTGGTAATCGATGCCCGGTTTGGCGCGGTGCCACTCGGCGTACTCGTAGCGGCCCTGGGGCAGCGGCTTCAAGGCCAGTCGGTCCAGGGATTCGTAGAGATCCTTGCGGCTCTTGGTGCGCCCCTGGAACGGCCGCTCGTTAAGCTCGAGCAACAGCTCGGCGATGGCGGCATTCAGCTCGGCCAACGAGAAGAAGGTGCGATGCCGCAGGCGGGCCAGGATCCAGCGCTCGACGATCTGCACCGCCACTTCCGCCTTGGCCTTGTCCTTCGGCTTGTAGGGCCGTGCGGGCAGCACGGCGGTGCCGTAGTGAGCCGCCATCTCGGCATAGCTCTCGTTGATCTTCGGCGCATAGCGCGAAGCCTGGGTGACGGCGGCCTTCAGATTGTCGGGGACCAGCAGCTCCGGCACCCCACCGAAGAACCGCAGCATGCGCTGGCGCGAGGCGATCCAGTCGGGCAGCGACTGGGTCCAGGTGGCCTCGGTATAGGTGTAGCTCGAGGCGCCGAGCACCCCGACGAACACCTGGGCATCACGCACTTCGCCGGTATGGCGATCAACGATGGGCACGGTCGGGCCGCAGTAGTCGATGAAGGCCTTCTCGCCGGCCCGGTGCTGCTGGCGCATGCTGCGCTCGAGAGGACTCGCCACTGGCGGTACAGCTGGCAGTAGCGGCTGTAGCGGTAGGCCTGCTCGCCGTGGCGGGCGACGTACTCCGCCCACAGCAGTTGCAGGGTCACCCCCTTGCGCTTGAGATCCTGGTGGATCTGGAAACCGTCCGGCCGGACGAAGCGGGTGGGGCTCGAAGGTGCCGGGAACAACAGCGCCTCGAGCGCCACCTCGTCCACCCCTTCGGGCAGGGGCCAGGTGAGCCCCTTGGCCTTGGCCAGGCTGACGTACTTGCTGACGACACTCTTGGACAGCCCGCAGGCACGGGCGATCTTCTCGTGGCTGAGCTTTGCCTCGTGCTTGAGGCGCAATACTTCGATGATTTTATTCATTGGAATCCTCGCTGCCGGCATTCCTCGTCTCCTCCAGGCAAAAGGTGACGGTTGTGCCGGATAAAGTGAAAGAATTCCAGTGAGTTGGGTGAGTTTACGGAGATCGTGACCGGGCTTTCCAACATCGTGACCGCTGATTCCAAAAAAGCTCGGAATCGGTCACGTTGGGGTGGAATACGCAGCTGATGTACTAATGGGTATGTAGGATGGTCGACATAACCGCCTGCGCCTTTTCGCTGGACGTTATGAGAAAACCTTTAACATGTCAGCATACGCCCGTGGTTTTTTCATGCCACCCGCCTCGTCTCGGCTTGATCGTCACTCGCCTGTGTCGACTATCCTACGCACTCCTTAGTACCAAGGCGTGCTGTTTGCTGTTGGGCGCGAACATGTCATGAAATCCTGTCAGGTCCATGCTGGGTTTTGGCGCCAGGTTCTCCATTCCTGCAATGAAGTCCAAGGGCTTAAAAATCACATGCGTGACGATGGTGCGGCATACGATGCCCAGCATGCGCTCATGACGTTTGGGCGACCGGCAAACGAAAAGTGTAGCGGGAACGGTATGCCGAGTATCCACTGGTGTATCGGCTGTTCGGGCAAAACTCATTCACCTACAAGGCTGCGCTTTCGGCCATGCGCCGCGCCCCGCGGCTGTGGCGGTAGTCACGGCGCTTGCCGCTGATAGCATGATCGGCGTCCTTGCGATACGGTTTTTCCATACAGTCTGTCGCTGGATTCCTGATTGCGCAAGGCCGGCGGTTGTTTTGGCGAATTTCCCTTCAGAAAAAGGTTTTCCCGTGTCCAATATCTTGATAATCGCGGGCATGGACCCGCTCCTGCCCGGTATCTCAGCCAGGCAGCTTGTAGACATCGTCCATCAGGTCGATGCCGCATTCGAGGGTCTCGCACCAGTCGATGAAGCGCGTGACCATTTCCTTGCCCTTGAACAGGGCGCCGTGTTGCGGGGCGATGATCTCGATGTCCAGGCCGCGGATCATCTTTGCCCACAGCCGCAGCACCTTGTTGCTGACCACGTAGCGCTGGTGAAAGCCCGCCATGTATTGCAGGTGGTCGTCGAAGTCGCTGACCTCGATGTAATCCATGCCCAGCGAGGCGCCCAGGTCGCCGCTGTAGAGGATCTTGGAGACCGGGTCGTAGACCTGGAAGTTGCCGCAGGAATGCATGAAGTGGGCGGGGATGATGCTCAGCTCGACGCCATTGAGGTCGAGCATCATGCCGGCGTCGGGGATCGGGTTGAGACGATCCTCGACGAAGGTGTCGATGCCGAAGTGGGGCAGGAAACGCTGCCACAGGGCGGAGATCCAGGCGTCGGCATCGGTGGTCATCAGCCAGCCGTTGGTGGCGGCGACGATGTCCGGGTCTTGGTGGGAGAGAAACAGGTAACGCAGCTTGCCGCCTTCCAGCAGGCTGCTGGTGGCGCTGGCGACCTTGTTGAACACCTTGTGTCCGCCGGGATCGAGGATCATGCCTTCATCGCCATGGATGATGAGGTGCTGGTTGGCCTGCACGGCGAGGCCGGAGTTGAAGTCTTCGATCAGGATGTTCTTGTGATCGCCGTTGTCGAAAAGCACTGTTGAACCCATCGTCATCCCCTTACATGATTTCCGCGATGTCGTTGGCGGCGTTTCTGGCGTTGGCCATCAACAGGCCCAGGGTGCTGCCCTTCTTCGACAGCACCACCAGAAAGGTGGACTCCGATGCGCCGACGATGAAGGAGTAGCCCTCTTCGCTCTGAATGAGCACCTGCTCCATGGCGCCCTGGCGCAGCTCGTTGGCGGCGCGCTGGGTGAGCTGCAGCAGGGTGGCGACCACGCCGCCGATGTTTTCCTGGCTGATGTCCGGCGGCAGCTGGCTGGCCAGCACCAGGCCGTCCACCGACACCAGCACGCTGGCGACGATATCGGACATATCGCTCTTCAGTGTCTGCAGTATCCCGTTGATCTGTTCTGTCCGTGAGGCCATTTCATGCTCCTGTCTGATGCGGTGTGGGCCGCCTGCATGGATGATGTCACTGGTGTGCGCATCAATAGGTAAGGGGCGGGCACCGATTTTCCCGATTGCTGGCATGTCTTTACGGCAGACGGTGGAATTTGTTTAGGGCGCCACACGAGAAGTGGTGGCTATCGGCCAGTGGGAAAGTGGCGCTATTATGTGCGCATGTCATTTCCCTTGTCATCCCGTCTTTGTCGCCGCCTGGCCCCGTTGCTGTTGGTGGCGGTGATCCTCGGCCTGCCCGCCTGCACCACCGTGCCCGTCGAGCCGCCGGCGCGGACGGTTTCTCCCGCAGAGGTCTCCGCGGCCATGTTCAAGCGCGCCAAGCTGCTTTACCAGTCGAAGGACTACGTCGGGGCGGCGAATCTGATGCGCGTCCTGGCCCAGCGCGGCCACCTGGAGGCGCAGTATGTGCTGGGCTACATGTACTACTACGGGCAGGGCCTGCCACGAAATGAAAAGGAGGCGATCCGCTGGATCACCACGGCCGCCGCGCGCGGCTATCCCAAGGCCATGCGCGCCCTGGAGGTGCTGGACCAGGGCGAGTCCGCGCCGCGCCCGGTGCAGTAGGGGGGTCAATAAAACAGATAGTTCAACATCAGCCGCCAGCTGCCGGTGCGCACGGGATAGGGGCTGTCGATGGCGTCCGTGAGGTTGGCGCGCAGGTAGCTGGCCTCGAGGTTGAGGTGGGGCATGAACTCGTAGCCGGCGCCAAGGATGTAGCCATTGCCGAACTTGCTGCTGTCGCTGCCGCCCTCGCTGGGCAGTGAGCTGTAGCTGTAACCATAGCCGCCGTGCACATAGGCCGAAGGTGCGCGGGGCGAGAAGTACCAGGCCATGCCCAGGCCATTGAGGCCCAGGGACCAGGTGTCACCGCGGCGCTTGTACCAGCTGGCCTCGCTCAGGTAATAGAGGAGAAACCGGTTGCTGAGGCCGAAGCCGATGCGCACCGAGGTGGCCAGCCCGGCGGCGCTGTCGGTTTCGGTGGGGCTGGCCGTGTGGCTGAAGTCGAGATCGGTACCGTGATAGCCGATGCCCAGGCCGACGATGAAGGCCTCGCGCTGATTGTTGAAGGCCTGCGCGGACGCGCTGCCCAGAAGCAACAGCATCAGGCCGGCCATTTGCAGTTGGCGACGCATGGTATTCCCTCCCCGCATGGTTTCTCCCTGTGAGCATAACCGCGCTCAGGTCGACCCGCTACCGTCCTTCTCCCCTTCGGCAAAAATACCCAGCAGGTCATCGAGGAACAGCCGCCCCTTTTCGCTGGCACGGATGTTGTCCACGGACCACGCCAGCAGGCCCCTTTCCTCGGCCTGCCGCAGCGGCGCCTCGACCAGGGTCAGCGGCTGGCCGGTGTGAGCGGCGAACAGCGATGGCGCAAAGCCCTCCGTGAGGCGCAGGGCGTTCATCATGAATTCCAGCCCCACCTCGGTGCGCGTAACGATGCGCTCGCTCTGCAGCCGCTGTTCCCTGTGCTCCGCGGCCAGATAGTCCTGCGGCCCGCGTCGCTTGGCCAGCCGGGTGATGTTCTGTTGCATGGCGTCGCTGAGCTTGGCGTGGGCGCCGGCGCCGATGCCGAGATAATCGCCGAACTGCCAGTAGTTGACGTTGTGCGCACAGCGCCAGCCCTCGCGGGCGTGGGCGGAAATCTCGTATTGCCGGTAGCCGGCATCGGCCAGCAGCGTCTGTCCCTGCTGCTGGATGCGCCAGGCGCTGTCGTCGTCGGGCAGGGCGGGCGGCTGGGCGAAAAAGCGCGTGTTGGGCTCCAGGGTCAGCTGATAGTAAGAGATGTGCGCGGGCTCCAGGGCGATGGCGGTGGCCACGTCTTCCGCGGCCTGCGCCGGGGTTTGTTGCGGCAGGGCGAACATCAGGTCGAGGTTGAAATTGTCGAAGCCGGCGGCGTGCGCCATCTCCGCGGCCGCGATGGCCTCGCGGCGGCCATGGATGCGGCCCAGGCGTTGCAGGCTGTCGTCGCTGAAGCTCTGCACACCGATGGACAGGCGGTTGATGCCGGCGGCGCGGTATTCGCTGAAGCGCGCCTGCTCGGCGCTGCCAGGGTTGGCCTCCAGGGTGATCTCCGCCTCGGGGCGCAGCGCCAGCAGGGCGCGCAGGCCGGACAGCAGCCGGTCGATGGCCTCCACCGACAGCAGGCTCGGGGTGCCGCCGCCGATGAACACCGTCTGAACCGCGCGGCCCCACACGCGCGGCAAGTCGTCGGCCAGGTCGCGCAGCAGGGCGTCGACATACGCCTGCTCCGGGATGGCGCCCGCGGGCTGGTGGGAATTGAAGTCACAATAGGGGCACTTGCGCTCGCACCACGGGAAGTGGATGTACAGCGACAGGGGCGGCAATTCGGTGAACTGGAACATACGGGACGGGACTCGGCGTCGACGGGGTTGGCGCGGTATTTTACCCGAACTGGGGTAACATCCTCTCATGATCATCCACGCCGACATGGACGCCTTCTACGCCTCGGTGGAAATCCGCGAGCGCCCCGAGCTGCGCGGCCGGCCGGTGGCGGTGGGCGGCTCGGCCGAAGGCCGTGGCGTGATCGCCGCCGCCAGCTATGCGGCGCGCCAACACGGTGTGCGCAGCGCCATGCCTACCGGCGCGGCGCTGAAACGCTGCCCGGATCTGGTGCTGCTGCCGGTGCGCCTGTCCCTGTACGCCGAGGTATCGCGGCAGATCCAGGCCATCTTCGCCCGCTACACGCCGCTCATCGAGCCCCTGTCGCTGGACGAGGCCTTCCTCGACGTCAGCGCCAGCCGACGCCTGTTCGGCCCGGCGGCGGTGATCGCCCGGCGCATCAAGCACGAGGTGCGCGAAGAGCTGGGGCTGGTGGTCTCCACCGGCGTGGCGCCGAACAAGTTCCTGGCCAAGATCGCCTCGGACCTCGACAAGCCCGACGGCTTCGTCGAGGTGGCCGCCGACGGTGTGCAGGCCTTTCTCGATCCGCTGCCCGTGTCGCGCCTGTGGGGCGTGGGCCGGGTCACCGAGGCGGCGCTGCGCAAGCGCGGCATGCACACCATCGCCGACCTGCGCCGCCAGCCGGAAGAGGCGCTGCGGCGTCAGTTCGGCGAGCACGGCCGGCAGCTGTGGCGCCTCGCCCACGGCATCGACGAGCGCCCGGTGGTGGCCGAGCACGAGGCCAAATCCATCTCCCACGAGACCACCTTCGCCCGCGACATCGACGACCCGGACACCCTGCGCGCGGTGCTGCTCGACCTCACCGAACAGGTGGCCTGGCGCCTGCGCCGCCACGGCAAGCGCGGCCGCACCGTGCAGCTCAAGCTGCGCTACGACGACTTCCGCACCGTGACCCGCGCCCACAGCCTGCGCGAGGCCACCGATGCCACCCAGGCCATCTGGCAGACGGTGTCGCAGCTGCTGGATCGCGAACTGGCGCAGGGCATCCCGCCGCTGCGCCTGCTGGGGATGGGCGTGAGCGGCCTCGATGAAGGCGCGGACAGCGACCGGCAGGGCGACCTGTTCGCCAGCACCGCGGCGGAGGGCAAGGCGGTGGATCGCGTCGCCGACGACATCAACGCCCGCTTCGGCGGCAAGGTGCTGCAGCGGGCGCGTGCCTGCCGGCAGGGTCGCAGTTGATGCAGGTCGCCCATTCTGCTCTTTTTGTGGGGCTTTTGTGGGAGCGGCTTCAGCCGCGAAGGGTAAATCCAGATTTCTTCGCGGCTGAAGCCGCTCCCACATACCCTTTTATTGCAATTTGCAATCTGTTCTGAGCGGCTACTGCAGCCGGCAGGTTACGCTATGATAAACACCACAATTTCCACTCCCAGACGAGACAACCATGAGCGAAGAATTCACCTCGGATGAAATCAACATCGTCGAATCCACCCTGCTGGAACGCTATGGCAAGGCTGTGCCGCCGCAGCTGGCGGACGTCGAACTGCGCCTGCACCCCGACGACCGGGAACTGGTCGAGCGCCCGGCCCTGTACTGGGAGGATGGCGACTGCCACTTCATCATCTGCAAACTCGGCAACAACCGCTTCCGCTCCCAGTTCTTCTATCGCGGCCACCAGCAGTACGGCACCGGACGCGACGAATACGACGACCTGCACCACTGCGCCGTGACCCTGTTGCAGGTGCAGGCCGACCATCAGGCACAGCAAGCGGGCAACTGACGCCACGGACACGCCATGGCCGACAACACCCAGCGGGAGCGAGACCTGCAAATCTACCGCCAGCTGCTCGACCTGTGGCAGGCGGAAAACCCCATCAAGACCATCAAGCTGCAATTCCTGCTCGCCAGCAATGCCCTGCTGCTGGGGTTCCTGCAACTGAGCGGCGGCCTGCTCGCCGCCAATCGTCCGCTGATGCTGGGCGGATTCGTGCTGTGCCTGCTGTGGACCCTGTCCATCGGCCGTACCGCCCTGTTTCAAAAGGCATGGAAGATCCGCCTCGACGAGATCAGCCGCCGCCATGCCGACGATGAACGTTTCCAGCTGCTCGACCAGCGCCCGGCCCTCGCGCGCGCCCCCGCCTGGCTGCGACTGCTCGGTGGCGTATCGGCGAAATACTACCTGCTGGGCGCCCCCCTCGGCATGGCCCTGGGCTGGCTGCTGGCGGCGATGGTGGCCGGGAGCAGCTGACGGCAGGCATGACCGGCTTTCGGTACGCATCTCACCACGCCAGACAACCCCGGCCGCGGCGCGACCCCGTCTTGGCTGCATTTCTCCCGATGCCATTCGGGACAGGCTGCAATCCTACAGTGTGATCAGTGGAAACCGTGGTCTGTCCCCGGTTGTTGTTGGGCGCGAATTAAATCCCAATGGTGGATTTGGCACTCCCACCTTTTCTGAACTGTATTTACAATATTTGTATGATGATGCTGATGGCTCGACTGCAATGCCATGAGAAATACAACATGAGATGTTGAAAATTCTTCCACTAGTGAGCCTGGCGTTACAGTCTGTAGTTCTTTTAGCATGCGTTGAATAAAATAGAAGCGCTTCTCCCTGATAAAGTGCTGGTAAATCAATAGAGACTTTCCAGCTTTCCATAGAGCCTCAATTTCTCGCCAGTAAACAAATTTTGAAGAATTTTTACGGCCATAGGGCTTTGACTTTATTTCTATTCCATTATCTGGATCTAGAAAAACAAGTGTAAGCGGTTAACAAACGCCGGTATTGCTCACCCGACCTTGATCTGATCCGTGCTGAGGTTTCCGGGCAGCAGCGTTTCAATGGCCTCAACCGTTTCCGCCTTCGGCAGCTCCGTGAACAGATG
>JALSHZ010000028.1 GCA_026981985.1 Gammaproteobacteria bacterium
ACCGCCTCTACCTGCGGCTGGAGGGCTTCGCCGAATCCATCGAGCAGCGCGCTGACGAACTCGGCGGCGACCGGCTCGACGATGCCGCTACCTTCTGGCGCGACCTACGCGATCACCGTCATCCATTTTTTGCCCCGGGCGGACAGCCGCTGTGGCGTCTGGCGGTCAAACCCGCCAGCGGCGAACTCAGCCTTCCCGGCGACGAACTGATCGACTGGGTTGGCGGGCAACGCTGGCTGCGCAGCGATGCCGACGCCGATACGCTACGAAAGATCGCCCGCGCTGCCGGCGGACACGCCACGCTGTTTCGCGCCGTCGAGCCCAGCCAGCAGCCGTTCCATCCGCTCGAGCCTGCATTGATGGCCCTGCATCAGCAACTCAAGCAGGCGCTGGACCCGCAACGCATCTTCAATCCCGGCCGCATGTACCCCGAGGTATAACGTGCAGACCAAGCTCCCTGAATCACTGCTGCGAACACCAGTTGGCCAAAAGGCTGACAGCATTCTGCGCGCCTGCGTTCACTGTGGATTCTGCAATGCCACCTGCCCCACCTACCAACTGCTGGGCGACGAACTGGATGGGCCACGAGGCCGTATCTACCAGATCAAACAAATGCTCGAAGGCGAGCCAGTCAGCGACAAAACCCGCCTGCATCTCGACCGCTGCCTGACCTGCCGCAACTGCGAAACCACCTGCCCATCGGGCGTGCGCTACCACGAATTGCTCGATATCGGGCGTGAAATGATCGAGCAGCGCCAGCCACGTCCACTTGCAGAAACACTGCAACGCCGGCTGCTGCTGATGGTGCTGCCCCATACCCGGCGCTTTGCCTTGCTGATGCAACTGGCGAGCATCGCCAAACCGTTGTTGCCCAAATCGTTGCGCGCCAAGCTACCACAGAACTCAGGGCTTCATTCACTGCCGAAGCCTGCGCAACATCAACGGAAAATGCTGCTGCTCGACGGCTGTGTGCAGCCCGTCCTGCAAGGCGGCACCAACGCCGCCACCATCGACGTACTCGACCAGCTCGGCATTGAAACCATTGTCGCCAAAGAGGCCGGCTGCTGCGGCGCGATGGCGCAACACATGGCCAACCCGGGGCTTGCGAAACAGCAAATCACGCAGAACATCGACGCCTGGTGGCCCCACGTCGAGGCCGGCGCCGAAGCGATCATCTCCACCGCCAGCGGCTGCGGCCTGATGCTGAAAGAATATGGCGCATTGCTCGAACACGACCCTGACTACGCCGACAAGGCAGCCACGATCTCGAACCTCAGCCGCGATATCGTGGAAGTGCTGGAAAAGGAAGACCTGACACCTCTGGCACGAAAACAAGCAGCCCCGATCGCCTTCCATCCTCCCTGCACCCTGCAACACGGCCAGCAACTCAATGGCCGCGTCGAAGCCCTGCTGAGCAAGCTCGGCTACCAACTCACCCCGGTTCACGACAAGCACCTCTGCTGCGGCTCAGCCGGCACCTACTCCATCTTCCAACCGGAAATCGCCACGCAACTGCGTGATAACAAACTCGATAACCTCCTCGCCAATGAACCAACACTGATCGCAACTGCCAATATCGGCTGCCAGCAACACCTGCAATCGGGAACCGGGAAAGAGGTAGTGCATTGGATTGAGCTGTTGGTGCGATAGCAAGAAGCCAGCCAGAACAGACATTCCCAGGATGATCTCTGCCAACATCCCTAGTAGAATCCCCAGCCCGATCCAAGCATGACAGGCTGTGGCCGATGTTACGGAAAGCACTCTACAATTTCAGCGGCAGACTCCCTTGCCGCTTGATCCATACACAGGACAAGCGCTATCTCGAACGCTACTTTCTCGGCCAGCTATTCGGCTTCACCTTCTACCTGCACCGCTTTGTCGGCAGTGATGGCGACAGGGCATTGCACGACCACCCGTGGAAACAGGCTGGCGCACTCTGCTTGGCGGGTGGCTATCTGGAACGGCGCATCCGCTGGTTCAACCCCGAAACTGGTTACGACACCCGAGACCGGAAGATCTTCCCCGGCCGCCTCAATCTGATTCGCCCAGCGGTCTTCCACCAAATCATCTCGACCGAACCGGACACCTGGACGCTGTTCTTCCACACGCCAAAGATCAAGGAGTGGGGCTTCATGGAAATCATCAAGCGCAAGGATGGTGACGGTATCGAACGTATCCAGCCGCACTACTACGGCGACCTCGATGGCAAAAGCCATCGAGAATGGTGGAAGCATGTGCCCAAAGGAGCGGATTGTGACCGGGCGCCGCTGCTGAAGCGGTGACCAGGTAACGCGGGTTCGGCTACCCCATGCTTCAGGCACTCAGGATGTCAAGCGTGCACGAATCGCAAGATCCTGTGCGGCCTCCAGGCTAGCGACATCATTCAGGTTCACGTAGTGCCCTTCCAAATCGAAGGCGACAACCGACATGCCATCGCGGATCAGCTCATCGATGAAGTTGACGAATTCGATCGTAGGGCGACCGCTGTCATAAGCCTCCTCCAATAGATCCAGCACTCTGGGAGCAACGATGAAATTCGCCATCCCCAGAATATCATTGGGCACACTGACCGGGTTTTCGGTAAGGCGGATAACACGATCACCATCGCGTTCGACGGAGAAGTTCTTCTTGATGAGGTCGGGCGTAGCGCCACGTTGTGTTGCTACCACGACATCATGCTCATGATACGGAACCTTCGCCAGTTCATCATGATTCGTATCCAGATAGAACTCATCACACAACATCACGCAGGCATGCCGACCAGCCAGAAAGGACTTTGCAAGCAGTACTGACCAAGCCCAACCCTTGTCGAGATGCTGGTTTTCAACGTAGTTGATGCGAACCCCGAGTTCACTGCCATCGCCGAAGTGCTCGCGGATGGAATCAGCCATGTACCCCAGGATGATCACGACCTCGTCAATACCGAGGTTGTCCCGCATGTTGACGATGAGGCGTTCGATATTGGGACTGCCGTCGATGGCGAACATGCCCTTGTGCATTTCATAACTATACGGCCGTGCGCGGACACCGCTGCCCGCGGCAGGAATGACCCCAAGAAGTGGTGAAGCACCTAATTTATCCACTGATATGGCTCCGGAGTTTGGTCGAGCGACTATCATAGAAGGCGCGAAGCATTGCTTCCAGATCTTCAATGCTGTCGATCTTGTCGTGTTGTAATACGAGCAACTTTGACAGTTCGAGATTGGTGATTTCCAGTTCAGACCGTCGTTGTGCATCGGGGATGTCACGGATATCGGCGACACCGGCAATTCCGACCGTGCGCCGGGCCAGTGAACAGCCGCAGAAGCCAATGGTATCGTGGAAGATATCGAGCAGGAAGCGCCGCTTGTATTCCGCCAGTTCATCGTCGGCGAGCAGCCCGTCGATCAGCATTGCCGAGTCACCCTGCTCCGCCCACAGTGCCAGGAATCGCGCCTCGAATACGCGCCATATTTTCATGGCCTCAGTAAGAATCCACTCCTGATAGCTGTCATCATCACTATGGTGGAAATGGGATGTATAGCTAAGCAGAAAATTGGCGATAATCTTGCCGATATCGAAGCCAAACGGCCCGAAATAGGCAAACTCCATGTCGATGACATAGGTCTCGGACTCGTTCACCATCAACGACCCCGTGTGCAGATCAGCATGCAGCAGCGCATCGGTCTTGGTGATGAACAGCTCCTTGAGCTTCAGTACCCGCAATTTGTACTCGGTATCGGTTCTCAGATGCCTGCGCGCAAACTCATCGGTCGCCGAATTGGAGTAGTTCGACTCGTGCTCCATCAACGGAAACGTGAAGATGAACTCTTCCGTCAGCTTGCACAGCTCGTCATTGAGTGTGAAGCGATCCATCAAGCGGCGCCGCTCGATGCTCTCCATGCCAAGCGCACTCGTCTTGAAGAGCGTTTCCGCCAGGAAGGTACCAACATCCTGGCCGATACGGGGATACACCACGCCCTTGATCATGCCGTGGCGAAGAATGATGTGCGAATCCAAGAACTGCATGGCAAGCACGCTCATGTCTTCGTCGGCGTGATAGATTCTGGGTACGAAATCCGGAACCAGTTGGTTGTACAGTTGCAGCCCGCGGATCTCGAAGGTCATGCGCTGTCGGCTAAGCGGCCATGCCTCACCCACCATACGGAGATAGGGAACGGCCTGTTTCAGCACGATCGCCCGTTCCGGGTCGTCGGCACGCCGAACCTTGTAGACGTAATTGAGGTTGCCATCACCGACTTCTTCGATGTCCAGCTCAGCCCCTTCACCCAAAATATTCACGACATCCGGAAGCTCGCCAAGATAGGACGGCAAAGAGGCTCTGTCGAGTATGCTGTAGCTCATAGGGCGCGCACCACGGACGTTTCACTCATGATGGGGTTGCTCTGTGAGATACCGGCGGCACCCAGTTCGGACAGGATGGCATCATGCAGAAGGCCATTCGACATCAGCAAGTCGCTCTTATCGAGCTGCCAGGGATTTCCCTCCAGATCGGTGACAGATCCGCCAGCCTCCTGCACACAGATGACTCCTGCGGCAACATCCCAGGGCGATATATTGAGCGTAATAAAGGCATCAGCTCGACCCGCGGCGATCATGTACGCCTCGATCGCTGCCGATCCCATCATGCGGAAGTCCTTCACCGTTTGCAGCATGGTGTAGCCCATTCTTGCAAACCGATGGTTGTCAGGATCCCCCCCCGGACAACTGACGATATAGGACTTGTCCAGCCTGGACGTGGTGGACACCCGCACCGGCCGGCCGTTAAGGGTACACCCATGGCCATGTCGGGCAACGACGATCTCCTGGAGATAGGGTGAAAAAATCACACCACTAATCGGCACATTCTCGAGAGCCAGACAAATCGAGACGGCAAAGAATGGATTGTGATTGACAAAATTGGAACTACCATCGAGTGGATCGACAATCCATGTATAAGGGCTGCCGTTGTCGATAAGCCCCGTCTCTTCTGTCAGCAGATTATGATCCGGATAGCGATCAGAAATCAGATCAATGATGATCCGATCCGCCACATTGTCATTTGCAGAAGTGATCTCCTTCGACAAACCTCGATTACCAACTGACAAGGTATCGTTGCCACCGATTTCAACCTGATGACGTTTAAAGTTTTTCAGCAGATACTCACCTGCTGAAGTCGCTGCCTCAACAGCGGTCTTGACCATGAACTCCATACCTTTTGTCTCTCGCAATTGTTGTCTGGTCAGTATACGAACCTGGCCAATACCGTGGCAGACCGAAGTCTCAGAAACAGTTTCGGCGAAATCCAAAATGTGAAGAAGCTCACAGGATAATGGCGACTTCGGCGATGAGCGAGCCGGGTTTCTGGCTGACCGTTTTGCCACCCCCTAGCAAACCGTCGACATCTTGCCGGCGCCCTACCTGAACCAGGAGCTGCTGGCACAACTCCAGAGCTACAAAACCTGGCTGGCAACCAACAACCCTGGGGCATGACTAAGGAGAAAAATGCGCTGACTTGCGACGAGGGGACGTTCACATTCGCTATGGCCCATACACTACGCAATTGCGCCGAGGCAACAATCTGAGCTTCAGTTCACAGCAAGATGTGAGAGCTAGATGCTATCGTCCGCCCCAAAAGCGGGTGCTGCCAAAGCCCGTCCCGGGCTTTGGTGGTGGTAGGAGGCAGGCGGGACATCCTCTTTCAACAACCTGTCTCGAAAACAGGGAGATACATAATGAAAGCAGTCATCCTGGCCGGCGGGCTCGGAACCCGGCTCTCGGAAGAAACATCAGTCAAGCCCAAACCAATGGTGGAAATCGGTGGTTTTCCGATCCTGTGGCACATCATGAAAACCTACTACAGCCAGGGTGTAGATGAGTTCATCATCTGCTGCGGTTACAAGGGTTTTGTGATCAAAGAATTCTTCGCCAACTATTGGTTGCACCGTTCTGACGTTACCTTCTCCTTCGACGGCGAGTACCGGGACATCGAAATCCACAACAACGGCGCCGAACAGTGGAAGGTCACGCTAGTGGATACCGGCGAGCTGACACTCACTGGCGGTCGTATTAAACGGGTCCGTGACTTTATCGGCGATGAGACCTTTTTCCTGACGTACGGGGATGGCGTCGGCAATATCGATATCCAGCAAAGCCTCGAATTCCACCGCCAGCACGGCAAACTCGCCACCCTTACTGCGGTTCAACCACCCGGCCGATTCGGTGCTTTCATACTCGACGGCGATAACCCAGCCATCCAGCGTTTTCACGAAAAGCCAGAAGGCGGCAACGCCTGGATCAACGGCGGCTATTTTGTGCTCGAACCCGATGTGATCGACTATATCGAGGGCGACAGCACCACCTGGGAGCAGGAACCAATGGAGCGGTTGGCCAACGAACAACAGCTCAATGCCTTCCGCCACGCTGGCTTCTGGCAGCCGATGGATACCCTGCGCGACAAGAACCACCTCGAAGCGCTCTGGGCCAGTGGTGAAGCACCCTGGAAAACCTGGTGAGCGGCATCAAGACAACCGATTTTCTTGTCGTCGGTGCGGGTGTCATTGGCATCAATATCGCCCGCGAACTAAAACGCCGCCATCCCGACGCTGATATTACGTTGCTGGAAAAAGAATCGGTTACGGGTGAACACGCCAGCGGCCGCAACAGCGGCGTCCTGCACGCCGGATTCTATTACACGGCTGACAGCCTGAAAGCCAAATTCACCCGTGACGGCAATCGCGCGCTCACTGAATACTGCGATGAAAAAGGCATTTTCCTGAATAAATGCGGCAAGCTCGTCGTCGCCGCCAACGAACAGGAGGATGCGCTGCTGGACGAACTCTTGCTGCGGGGCCGCAATAATGGCGTTGAGCTGCAGGAAGTCACTGCCGAGGAAGCACGGGAAATCGAACCCCGTGTCAAAACCCTGCGACGCGCAATATTTTCACCCACAACCTCTTCAGCCGATCCTCACGCTGTCATTGCACAAATGGAAGCCGACGCCCGGGACGAAGGCATCGACCTCCGCTGCAATGCAGGCTATGTCAAAAGCAAGGGCAACCAAGTCCATACCCGCGACGGCATCTTCGAGGCTGGCCATGTCATCAATGCCGCTGGACTCCACGCCGATCAAATCGCCAAGGATTTCGGATTTTCGAAAGACTACGCAATCCTGCCCTTCAAGGGGATCTACCTGAAATCGAAGGAACCACCCGGTGCCTATCGCACACATATCTACCCGGTTCCCGATCTGGACTATCCATTCCTCGGTGTGCATTTCACCATCACCGTCGATGGCATGACCAAAATCGGCCCGACTGCCATTCCCGCTTTCTGGCGCGAGAATTACCAGGGTTTGGAGCGCTTCGACCTCCACGACCTGTTCGAGATCGGGCTGCGCTCCGCCTCACTATTCACATCATCAGAATTCAATTTCTCGAAGCTCGCCATTACCGAAATGCGTAAATATTCGCGCAAGCATCTGGTCTCACTGGCACAAAAACTGGCCACTGATATCGATGTTGACAATTTCAAGGAGTGGGGAAAACCCGGCATTCGCGCGCAACTGGTCAACACCAAACAACGCAAACTCAAAATGGATTTCGTACTGGAAGGAGATGCCAAATCGACCCATGTCCTCAATGCCGTATCGCCCGGCTGGACTTGTTCGATCCCCTTCTCCGCCTACGTCGTCGATTATCTGGAAAACAATCTTTAGATGAGGAAAAACTGAACAATGAAAAAAATTCTGATCACCGGAAATATGGGATACATCGGCCCAACCCTGGTCGATACACTGCACAAGGCCTATCCTGGCGTCGAACTGATTGGCTATGACGCCTGCTTTTTCGGCCACTGCTTAACGGGTGCCGACGTATTGCCTGAATCGCGGATCGATTTTCAGTATTACGGTGACGTGCGTGACATTCAGGCCGCACATCTTGAAGGTGTCGACAGCGTCATCCATCTGGCAGCCGTTTCCAATGATCCAATGGGCAACGCTTTCGAGCAGGTTACGGACGAAATCAACCACCAGTCATCGGTACGCATTGCACAACTCGCCAAAGAGGCTGGCGTCAAGTCCTACGTGTTCGCATCCAGTTGCTCGGTTTACGGTTATGCCGAAGGTGCGGCGAGAGACGAAAACTCCGAACTCAATCCGCTGACGGCCTATGCCAAGTCAAAAATCAATACCGAGAACTCCATCAAGGAGATGGCCAATGACGATTTCGTTATTACGAGCCTGCGCTTTCCCACCGCCTGTGGCATGAGCGAGCGCGTGCGGCTGGATCTGGTACTGAATGACTTTGTCGCCGCTGCCGTCGCCTCGAAAAAAATCACCATCCTTTCGGACGGCACACCATGGCGTCCTCTGATCGACATCAAGGACATGAGCCGCGCTATGGACTGGGCCGTCAGTCGCCCGAGCGACAACGGTGGTGCCTTTCTGGCGATCAATGTTGGTCGCACCGAATGGAACTATCAGGTAAAGGATCTGGCCGAGGAAGTGAAAAAGCAGATGCCTGATGTGACCATCGAAATCAACACCGATGCCGCACCGGACAAACGCTCCTATCAGGTCGATTTCGCCCGCTTCAAGGAACTTGCGCCGAACCACCTGCCCCAAGTCGATCTGGCGCAGTCCATTCGTGAGCTACGCGAAGGGCTGGAAGCCATGGGTTTCAACAACACGGATTTCCGAAATTCACAATTCATGCGTCTGAAAGTGCTGAACGCCCATATGGAGAAAAACCTGCTAGGCAAGAACCTGCGCTGGATTCGTTGATTACCGGGAAACACTTATCGCCATGAAATTCACCGAAACAAAACTTAAAGGCGCGTTCATAATCGACCTCGAACGCCTGGAAGATGACCGCGGCTTTTTCGCCCGCGCCTGGTGCAAAAACGAGATGGAGCAGCACGGCTGCTCCGCCGATTTGAAGCAGGCCAATCTGTCGCTGAGCAAAAACAAAGGCACATTGCGTGGCATGCATTATCAGATCAGCCCCCACGAGGAATCCAAGCTGGTGCGCTGCACCCGCGGGGCTCTCCATGATGTCATCATCGACTTGCGGGAGGACTCTCCCACCTACAAGCAATGGATTGGCGTCGATCTCACTGCGGAGAACCGGCGCATGCTGTTCGTACCGGAAGGCTTCGGCCATGGGTTTATTACCCTGACGGATGACACCGAAGCGTTTTATCTCGTCACCGAGTTCTACACGCCGGGTGCGGAACAGGGCATCCGCTACAACGACCCCTCAATCGGCATCGAATGGCCAATACCAGTGACAGAAATTTCCGAAAAGGATGCCAACTGGCCAGATTTTAGTAGATAAGCTCTGACGCATCGCCAGGAGCGTGGCGGAAATCACGTGAAGTTGATCCCCGCCATCCTTCCCATGCCTCAAACCCTGTGGAGAAAAAATGATTCTGATTGACAACGCACTGAAAAAACGCGCCGCCGACAACAACCCAATCAAGGTGGGCATGGTCGGTGCCGGCTTCATGGGCCGTGGCATCGCACTGCAAATTCTCAAATACACCCAGGGCATCGACCTGGTCGCTATCTCCAACCGCTCGCTAGATGGCGCCATACGCGCCTACAACGAAGCCGATGTCACCGATACCACCGAAGTCCACACGATCGGCGCACTGAACGACGCCATCGGTGCCGGACAATACGCTGTTACCGACGACCCGATGTTGCTATGTCAGGCCAATGACATCGATGTGGTTATCGAAGTGACTGGTGCCGTTGAATTTGGCGCCAAGGTGGTGCTAGAAGCCATTGCCAACAAGAAACACATCATCCTGATGAACGCCGAACTCGACGGCACCGTTGGTCCTCTCTTGAAAACTTACGCAGACAAGGCTGGCGTAGTCTACACCAACGCCGACGGCGACCAGCCCGGCGTGATCATGAACCTGTACCGTTTCGTTCAGGGCATCGGCGTCAAACCCGTGCTCTGTGGCAACATCAAAGGCTTGCAGGATCCCTACCGCAACCCGACCACACAGGAAGGCTTTGCCAAACAGTGGGGGCAAAAAGCGCACATGGTCACGTCATTTGCCGACGGCACGAAGATTTCCTTCGAACAAGCCATTGTCGCCAATGCCACCGGCATGCGCGTCGCCAAACGCGGCATGCATGGCCCCGAAGTCGAGCCCGGCACGCCAATCAAGGAAGCGGTCAACTGGTATCCGCTGGAGGACCTGATCGAAGGTCCGGGCATTGTCGACTACGTTGTCCGCGCCGAACCCGGCCCAGGCGTTTTCGTGCTCGGCACCCATGACCACCCGCAGCAACAGCACTACCTCAACCTCTACAAGCTCGGAGAAGGCCCGCTTTACGTCTTCTACACGCCCTATCACCTGTGCCACTTCGAGGTACCGAATACCGTCGCCCGCGCGGCCCTGTTCCAGGATGCCACTATCGCCCCCGATCACGGCCCCCGCGTCGATGTCGTTGCCACCGCCAAAATCGACCTCAAGGCCGGACAGACCCTGGATGGCATGGGCTACTACATGACCTATGGCGAGGCAGAAAATGCCGACATCACCTGCAAAGAACGGCTGCTACCCATCGGTCTCGCCGAAGGCTGTACCCTGAAACGCGACATACCAAAAGACACCACACTAACCTATGACGATGTCGAGCTGCCCGAAGGTCGGCTGATCGACAAACTGCGTGTAGAGCAGAACAAGCTGTTTTTTGACGCGTAACAACTTGCCAGACGCTGCACCAAACAAAAAAGCCGGACAGCAAGCTGTCCGGCTTTTTTATCGCTACCCGGCGTACAAACTCCGGGTAGCATTCACGGCAAACGCAACGGGCTCAACCCTCTTTCGCGCGCTCCGCTGCTTCCTTGATGATCTCGTCCGCAATGTTCTTCGGGCATGGCATGTAGTGCGAGAATTCCATGGAGAACTGGCCGCGACCGGAGGTCATGGTGCGCAGGTCGCCAATGTAGCCGAACATTTCGGACAGGGGCACGTCAGCTTTGACGCGGATGCCAGTCGGACCCGGGTCCTGTGACTTGATCATGCCGCGGCGGCGGTTGAGGTCGCCG
The DNA here is from genome assembly GCA_026981985.1 of Gammaproteobacteria bacterium. GTDB lineage: Bacteria > Pseudomonadota > Gammaproteobacteria > UWMA-0217 > UWMA-0217 > JALSHZ01. The sequence goes on from JALSHZ010000028.1 coordinate 11,052, forward strand.
ATAACGTCACCGATGTGATCTTCGGGTGTGAAGACATCAACCTTCATGACCGGCTCCAGCAGCTGGGGACCAGCTTTTGGCATCGATTGCCGATAGGCGTTCTTGGCGGCGATTTCAAAGGCCATCGACGAGGAGTCGACCGCGTGATAGGCACCATCCATCAGTGTCACGGAGACATCGACTGTGGGGAAGCCAGCCAGCACGCCTTGCTCCATGCTCGACTTGAAGCCGCTCTCGACCGCAGGCCAGTATTCCCGTGGCACGTTGCCGCCGGTGACTTTCGATTCGAACTGGAAGCCACTGCCTGTCTCGCCGGGTTCGATGATGTAGTCAATCTTACCGAACTGACCTGATCCACCCGTCTGCTTCTTGTGCGTGTAGCTGTCTTCGATGCGCTGCGTGATGGTCTCGCGGTAGGCCACCTGCGGCTTGCCCACTTCAACCTCGACACCGTGGGTACGTTTGAGAATGTCGATCTTGATGTCCAGGTGCAGCTCGCCCATGCCCTTGAGGATGGTTTCGCCACTGTCTTCGTCGGTCTCGACATGGAACGATGGATCTTCCGCAATCATCTTGCCCAATGCGACGCCCATCTTCTCGGAAGCGCTCTTGTCGACCGGTTTGATGGCGATGGAGATGACCGGATCGGGGAACACCATCGGTTCGAGGGTCGCCGGATTTTTCGGATCACAGAGTGTATGGCCCGTCTGAACGTTCTTCATGCCCAGTACAGCGACGATATCGCCGGCCTGCGCCTTGTCGAGTTCCTCGCGTGAATCAGCATGCATCTCGACGATACGACCGATCCGCTCGGTTTTGCCGGTAGCTGTATTGAGCACGGTAGTGCCCTTTTCGATAATACCGGAGTAGATGCGAATAAAGGTGAGCGCACCATAGCGGTCGTCCATGATCTTGAACGCCAGCGCACGCAGCGGCCGATCGGGATCGACAATGGCGTACTCGCCGGTTTCGTTACCTTCCAGATCCACCTCGGGCTGCGGCTTGACTTCGGTTGGGCTGGGCAAGTAATCGACAACCGCATTGAGCACATTCTGCACACCCTTGTTCTTGAATGCGGAACCACAATAGGTCGGGAAGAAATCCAGCGCAATCGTGCCTTTGCGAATCAGGCGCTTGAGGGTGTCGATGTCGGGCTCCTCGCCTTCCAGGTACTTCTCCATCACCTCGTCATCCTGCTCCAGCACGGTCTCGACGAGCTCCTCGCGGTACTTCTCGACATCGTCAGCCATATCCGCAGGCACGTCTTCGATCTGGTATTTCATCGGATCACCGCTGTCATCCCAGACCCATGCCTTACGCGTCAGCAGATCGACAACACCGACGAAATCGTCTTCGGTGCCAATCGGCAATGTCATGATCAGCGCGTTGGCGCCGAGGATGTCGCGCACCTGACCAACAACACGGTAGAAGTCCGCACCCAGACGATCGAGCTTGTTGACGAAGATGATCCGGGCAACTTCCGATTCGTTGGCATAACGCCAGTTGGTCTCGGACTGCGGCTCGACACCACCGGAGCCACAGAATACGCCGACACCGCCGTCGAGCACTTTCAGGGAACGATAGACCTCGATCGTGAAATCGACGTGTCCCGGTGTGTCGATGATGTTCAGGCGATGGTCATCCCACATGCAGGACGTGGCCGCCGACTGAATCGTAATGCCGCGCTCGCGCTCCTGATCCATGAAGTCTGTCGTTGCTTCACCATCGTGCACCTCACCGATCTTGTGGATCTTGCCGGTCAGGCTGAGGATTCGCTCAGTTGTGGTTGTCTTACCGGCATCGACGTGAGCGAAGATACCGATATTTCGGTAATAGGATAGATCTGTCATGTTTGCACTCTAGTTAAGCAATTAAAAAAACCTGTTGTCCGCTCTGCTGCGGCAGCTGCCAGCACTCAGGCGATCGTCGTGGCTGCCTCGGCTAACAAGAAGCACCAGCCCCGCCGCGGCGGCAGCCGAACTTCATCAATAAAAACAGCGAGATATCGCACACCCGAGCTGCCAGATCGGTGTTCCCCCGGCATTGCGGGAGACCACGCTGGCCGGAGCCTGCGCTAAAAAACGCGACATCATAACCAAAAACGCAGTGGATTTGTTGAAAAACTTGGTGATTCCACAAATTTTTCCTCCCGCTCAGCGCAAAGCACGGTGAATCACAAATTTCGGGTTGCTGGCTACCACTTCGCAGCTGCCGAAGATGCGTTTCAGGTCGCGCTGGTAACCAAGATGCCGATTGCCAACGATGCGGCATTCTCCCCCCGAACGCAGCACCCGATAGGCATCACGGAACATACGCTTGGCAATCCCACTGGTGATCGCATGCTGCTGGTGGAATGGCGGATTGATCAACACCAGATCGGCAGAGCGGGCTGGGTGGCTGCTCAAGCAGTCATCGGCTACGAATTCGGCTGGTGCATCAGCGAAGGCTGCCTGCCAGTTCATCCGCGCCGAGTCCAGCGCCATGAACGACTCGTCGCTGAACAACAAACGCGCATCAGGATTGTCCCGCCGAGCGAGCAAGCCGACAATGCCATTGCCACAGCCAAGATCGACGATATCGGCGGCACCAACGCGCTGCGGCAGGTGATCGAGGAAAAAGCGCGTGCCGATATCCAGCCGCTCACGCGAGAAAACTCCCGCATGGTTGCAAATACGCAAACCGACATCATCCAGCATGAAGCAGCGCGGCCAGGGCGACACCCCCGGCATCAAGCTGGCATCGAATTGCGGCAACACCAGACGCGCCTTTTTCACCGCCAGCGAGGTTGGCGAAGGGCCGATAATGCGTTCGAACAACTGCAAGGTACTGCGATGAATATGCTTCGTCATAGCCCCTGCAAGAAACAGGACATCATCCGCCAGCAAGGGCCGGATCTGGTGCAACTGGTGTTCCAGCAGCGCCAGCGATTTGGGGATTTTCAACAGCACGGCGCAAAACGGCCCCTCAGGCTGCGCCAGACTGTCCAGCAGAGTCACACGATCCGGCGCCAAGCCATTGCATTGTAGGTTATGCAGACAACCGCGCTGCGCCAACCACGAATCGGTCTGCATTACCACCTGCTGCCGTGCTGCCAAGGCGACACTCAAAGCGCCGAAGCGGTCGTTGACGACCAGTACCGGCTCGCCCTCCGCCAGCCTGCCGCTGTCGTGCAGCTGGCGCAGCAGGTACTCGTCAGCGGCATCCCAGGCACGGAGCGGGTCTTTCTTGTGTAGCGGATAGCATGCCAGTGCAACATTGCCCTGCGGAACGGCCATGATCTCCATTTGGACTCACACCTCATTTTCGACTGATGGAAAGCTGCGGTATAGTCCCGCTCTCCGAACATAGTAATCACAATAGATGAAAATCGTCGATTCCCACTGCCACATCAACTTCGAGCCGCTGGCTGAGGACATTCCCGGCCTGATCGCCCGTGCTGCGGAAAACGATGTCCAGAGCATGCTCTGCGTCGCCGTCACGCTGGAAGAATTCCCCGAGGTGTTGGCGCTGGCTGAGAGCCACCCCAATATCCACGCTTCGGTGGGTGTTCACCCCAACGTCACCGACGGCGAAGATCCCAGCGTCGACAGGCTGGTCGAGCTGGGACAGCATGGTGAGGTTGTCGCCATCGGCGAGACCGGCTTGGACTATTTCCGCAGCGAAGGCGATTTGCGCTGGCAGCAGGAGCGCTTCGAGCGCCATATCGAGGCCGCCCGCCAGCTTGCCAAGCCACTGATCATCCACACCCGTGAGGCGGCACAGGATACGCTGGCGATCCTCAAGGCGCAGCATGCCGAGGAACCGGGCGGCGTCATCCACTGTTTCACCGAAGACTGGGACTTCGCCAAGCAAGCACTGGATCTTGACTTCTATATCTCGTTTTCCGGGATTCTCACCTTCAAATCGGCGCAGCAGATTCAAGAAGCCGCCAAAAAGGTGCCCATGGAGCGCATATTGGTGGAGACCGACTCCCCCTATCTCGCACCGGTGCCTTTCCGTGGCAAAACCAATCAGCCGGCCTACACCCGCCACGTTGCCGAGTTCCTGGCCGAACTGCGAGGTATCAACGTCGAGGAAGTCGCGGCAACCACCACGGATAATTTCTACCGGCTTTTTCGTCAGGCCAGGCTGAAGCAGGCTGCTTGAACCACTGCACAAACCGCGACACCAGATTCGCATAGACTGAAAACACCAAGGCACGGAAGCCGTCATACGTCACCACTTCAACGCAGGATCACAAGGCCGTGATCACGATGAAAGACGACGGGCTTACTCCATGCTTGAACGATCATACAAACAGCTCCTCTCCACCATCGCGCTGCTGCTAACGATGTCGTTGCCGCTAACGGCAATCGCGCTTCCTGCCGATGTGGCCGATGGTTTCGAGCGCACCATCCTGGCCGAAGGGCTGGCCAACCCGGTCGATTTCGAGATCGCGCCCGATGGCCGTATTTTCATTATCGACCGTTATGGCAAGCTGTGGATTCGAACCACGGACGGCGGCCAAACCCTCGCTGCCACCATTCCTGTTTATAAGGAAAGCGAAGCGGGCCTGCTCGGCATCACGCTCGACCCCGGTTTCTCCAGCAATAACCTGATCTACCTGTTCTATTCGCCAGAAGACAAGAGCGAACAGCGTGTATCGCGCTTCCAGCTCCAGGGGAACAGCGTCGATCTGGCATCTGAAAAAGTTCTGCTAACCATTCCCACCGACCGTGACGGTCCCGCCCACGATGCGGGCAACCTCGAATTCGACGCCTTCGGCAATCTCTACATCGGCACCGGCGATGCGGCTGAACATAGCGCCTATGCCGCCATCGACGAAGACGAGAAAAACAACAGCGCAGAAAAATCGTCTTCGAATACGAAGGACCTGCGCGGCAAGATTCTGCGCATCAAGCCCACCCCCGACGGCGGCTATACCATTCCTGCCGGCAATCTTTTCGACGACCCCGCCAAAGGGCTTCCCGAAATCTATGTGATGGGCGCGCGCAACCCTTATAAGTTCAAGATCGATCCAGCAACCAACTGGCTGTTCTGGGCTGATATCGGGCCGGACGCGACGCAGGCCAGCGAGGCAGGCCCGGTGGGTCTCGATGAAATCAATCTGACCAAGACGGCCGGCAATTATGGTTGGCCTTATTTTATCGGCGACAACCTGCCCTACCTTGTACGCGGCGAAACGATAAACCCAGCCGCGCCCAAAAATACATCGAAATGGAATACCGGCCCGGTCGATCTGCCACCAGCGCAACCGCACTGGTTCTCCAAACCGCAACCCTATATTGCGCTGATGGGTGGGCCGGTCTACCGCTTCGATCCCCGCTTGAGCAGTACAGGAAAGTTGCCGGAGGCATTCGACCAGCACTACATCTATTGGGACTTCGTCACCAGCCGAATCTGGGCGGTGGCGTTCGATGACGCCGGCAACTTCATCAGCGAAACACAAATTGCCAACACCGCAGGAAGCGCGTTCAAGTGGGTCATCGATATGGACATCGGGCCAGACGGCCACCTCTATCTGCTCGAATACACCGATGCACCAGTCCCCTACGGCGAAATCCCCGCGACCGGCAAGCTGTCGCGGCTCGATTTCACCGGCCAGGGAGCTCAGCTTGTCAACTACGCACTCGGCAAGTCGGTGTTCGTTTCATCCACCGAAACGGGTACCGACCAGGCGGCAAAGGAAAATCTCGACGCCAGCAACGCGGTCGATGGCGATCCCAAAACCCGCTGGTCCAGCGACTTTTCCGAACCACAACAGATCAGCGTCGATCTTGGTACCGAGGTAACCATCAGCCAGGTGGAGATCGAGTGGGACCCTTACGCCTGGGGCGGCAGCTACGCCATCCAGACATCGACCGACAATCAGACCTGGCAGACCGTGTTCAGCCAGAACAGCGGCGACAACAACACCGCAAAAATCAGCTTCGGCCCGGTCAAGGCGCGTTATTTACGCGTCGCCGACATTCGCCGCGGTGGTGACTGGACCTGGGGCATTGCCATCTACGAACTGCGCATATTTGGCCCGACCAATGCCAACCGCTACGCCAATCCGCTGTTCATCGGCGATCACTACCAAGGCTCCGGCACCTGCGCGCTGTGCCACGGTGGCCTCACCGACAGCAAGGGAAAACCGGTATCGATCAATAACGACTGGTCCAACAGCATGATGGCCAACGCCGTGCGCGACCCCTACTGGCTGGCCAAAGTCGCCGCCGAACTCAAGCGCAATCCGCAGCTGGAAGACGTCATCAATGACAAATGCACCCGCTGCCATGCCCCAATGGCCAACGATGCGCTGAAAAAGGCTGGCCAGCCCATCAAACTATTCGGCACCGGCATCAATCACCCCGATAATGATTTTTTCGACGCCGCAATGGATGGCGTCAGCTGTACCGTTTGCCACCAGATCAGCGATGACGGACTGCTCGGCACAGCACAATCCAATTCCGGGAATTTCACGGTCGAAGTCTACGCAGACAAAGCCGATCGCCCCGCCTATGGGCAATATCCGCAGCCAGTCGCTGCACCAATGCGCGACAACAGCAACTTCACCCCGAAGCACTCCGCCCACATCAGCAGCTCGGCGCTCTGTGCCACCTGTCACGATCTGAAAACGCCCTATGTCGATGCCGACGGCAATATCGCCAGTGACGGCTACGAAAGCCATTTCCCGGAGCAGATGATTTTCACCGAATGGAAAAACAGCATCTATGCCACCGGCGGCCGCGAAGAAAAAACCTGCCAGCAGTGCCACATGCCCCGAGTGGAAGGCAAAATGCAAATTGCCACCAACTCCGGCGATGTGCCGCTACGCGACAATGTTGCACGCCACACCATGACCGGTGCCAATACCACAATGCTCACCATTCTGCGTGACAATGCCAAAACGCTCGGCGTAACCGCCAGCGATCTCGACGGGGAAATTGCCCGCACCCGGGAATTTTTGAAAACAGCCGCCAGCATCGACATCAGCGACGCAACCATCGTCGGCAATCAATTGCAGGCGACCGTCACACTGCAAAATCACACCGGGCACAAACTCCCCGGCGGCTATCCATCACGACGGATGTTCATTCATTTCAAAGTGGCAGATGCCAAAGGCAATGTGCTGTTCGAATCGGGCAAGCCCAATGAAGATGGCAGCATTGCCGGGAATATCGAAGACAGCGACGAAACAAAGTTCGAGCCGCATTACGATGTGATCAGCAGCAGCGACCAGGTGCAGATCTACGAACCTATCATGGCCGACACCGATGGCAACATCACCCACACCTTGCTGCGCGCCAAAACCTATCTGAAAGACAACCGGCTGACACCGGAGGGCTTCAACAAAGCCACAGCGCCAGCGGATATTGCGGTACACGGCGCAGCAGTCAGTGACAGCAACTTCGACAATGGCCGCGACAGCATACGCTACCAAGTCGATGTTGGCGGGGCACGCGATCTGGTCGTGACTGCCGAGCTGCTCTATCAGCCACTGTCCTATGGCCATTTGCAGGATCTGTTCAACGACAGCGACCTTCCCGAAGTCAGCAGCTTTCGCGCCATGTTCCAGCGCAGCAGCAACAAGACCGAGGTATTGGCCAGCAGCCGCCGCAACCTGGGCAACGCTGGCAACACCGGCGTTTCCAGCGGAGGCGGCGCCATGGCAGCGATGTTTCCACTGTTATTGCCACTGTTGATGCGAAGGCGCAATCACCATCTTAGGCTGCAACAGCGGCAACGCTTTTGCTAAGCGCAGCCAGACTGCTGACGCTGTTGTTTGCCCTCGCCTTTTCAGGCTGTGGGGGCAATAACCAGGTGGGTGGCCAAAGCGATCCCAACAACGAGATCAGTACCCAACCTGGGCCAGAGAAGCCATCGACTGACCCACCAAACGAACCACAGCCGGATTGCAGGCTGAGCGGCACAGCCTTCGAAATATCACCAGCCCGCGACGCCAATGATATTCCAGCGACCCGTCCCATCCGCATCGCGCTTGGCGACGCGCTAAAGCCCGATGCGCTGGCACAGGGGGCAACGGCGGTATCACTCAGCGACATGGATGGAAATGAGGTCGCCATCGATATCCACCTGAAGAAAACCGATTGCCTCATCGAGATCGTGCCACAGAAGCCGCTACGAGGCGGCACACGCTATCGGCTGAACGTGGACCTGGCGCAGTTGACTGGCAAGGAAATGGAGAACGATAGCAGCGTCGAGCAGTATTTTACGACCATGGATATGCGTTTCCTCGGTGCCAGTTTTTTCAACAGTCAGATCACGAGTATCGAGCAACTGACCAGGACCGACTTGCTCGGCGTATTGCGCTTCGGTGGCCGTTGGGTCACGGAACTGGCACTGCCTGAAAAAAACCCTGACATCATCGTGCCGGACAGCTACCTGGCGGCACTCGACCATTTCTGCAACTATGCGACCGGCAGGGATCAGCGCAGCGTTATCCAAATACCTGTTTTCCTGCCCTCGGCGGGGATTCGCGAAGCACTGGCTTATTTGCAGCAGCGCGAAGACCATTGCAACCTGCTGCTATTTGCGATTGGTAATGAAGTCGATCGTATGGACAGCGACGAAGAACAATATGCCGACAGCTATGAATGGCCGGACTATTTCGCCGCATTGAAACGGATCGTTCCCTTGCTACGAGCATATTTCCCCGATGCGGCCATCACTGCGCTCGATCTGTCGTCATTCGAAGAATATAACGACTACCAGGCATTGCGTGACTGGGTTGACCCATTTTGCGCCAGCGATGATCCCGCAGTACGGCAAGTCGATTTCCTGTCGGTCCATTTCTACCCCTATACCGGCGCGCAAAAACAATGGGACATGCTCGGCATGGGCAAACAGTTCGATGACAATCTGCGTCAACTGCCCCAAGACTGCCCCCCACTGCTGCTCGGCGAGTACAACACCACCTATCAGTGGAGAGCCGGTTCCACCTATCCCGGCAGTGGTGGCGATGCCTTCATGACGTTGCTGACGCTGCCCGAAATTCTGCGGCAGGAAAAAACGGTCGGCCTGCTGCACTGGTCGCTGATCGAAGAAGATACCTCGACACTCGGGCTTTTCCAGCCCCCGGGGATGGCGGCAAAAGCCATCTACCCCGGCTATCTGCTGCTGATGCCAGTCAAAAATTCGATGCCTGTCGCCGCAACAACCACCCTCGATACGCTGGCGCCCAGTGCCTTCGATGCTGACGGTACGCTGCATCTTTATCTCGGTAACTACAAACCCCTGTGGCGGCGGAATATTACTGTGGGCAACAGCACCTCTGCCCAGGTCATGATCGATCAGCCAAACCTGTCCCCACTCACTGTCGCTGCGCTGCCGCCATTTTCCCTGACCTATTTGCAGCTCGATCCCGCCTCGGGCCTTCTCAAGCAGCAACGGATCAGCTTCGAGAATCAGAATATCAGCGATGGTCCACTGCCCTCGGCTGATAACCGCCACTGCATTACTGTCGCCGATTTTTCCGAACCAAACAAAGAAGGTGCCGACTTTATCAGCCAGGACTACAATCAGAACCTGAAGATCGCCACCGGAGGCACCCCACTGGCGATCACCTTCTTTCCCAATCAGCCGAGCGTACAAATGGGAGAGATGGCGAGCCTGCTAGAGCTGCGCTGCCACCCGGCGACCGAGCGCAAGGCCTGTGGCGTATCGCTGCCGCTGCTTGCCGACACCGCAACAACCAAGAGCGTCGACTGGTCGGAGGGCAGCGAAACGGCGAGTTTCCGGCTGACACTCAGCAACCCGGAACAGACAGCCGTCTCACTCCAACTCCAACTCGGGATGAACCATCCTGCCACCGCTGACGATATCGAGAATGACATGGCGGTAGCCCTGTCGATACCCGGCGGTCAGACAGTGCAGCGCGATGTTCCCTGGTCATCATTCGCACAACCTGCCACAACGCCAGCCACACAAGTACAGACTCTGCAGGCGACGCTATCCCGACTTGCCGCGTTGCGGGTCATGCTGGCCAACCCCGACACTAGCGGTACTATCCAGATCCGACAGGTCGAAATCTGCGACCGACGCGTTGCCGAGTGACTTGAATATTCCGCCACAATCGGACTGTTCGCGTGAACAGCCCACAAATAGAAGCACCCATCCGCCTGCCAGGCTCAATCGTGCCGCCCGAAGGCAATATACTGCCGCATTGGGCGCCATTCGGTACCACCGATTTCCACGGACCGGAAGACATTACATTGACATCAACAAAAAAAAGAACTGCTCTGAAACGGGATGCCAGAAACCATCCGCTACTGCTTCCCGCCCTGACACTGGCCACCGCCAGCGTTTTGGTGATGCTGCTCATCTACGTACTCGTTACCGGGCAGAAAATCACCGACCGATACCTACCGTTACTCGACGACATCACCCAGGTGAGTCAGGAAGCCACCACGGCCTGGCTTGAGTTTGTCGCTGCCACCACCGAGGAACCAACCCATCCCAATCGGCAATTTCTATGGGAATCGCTGCATCGCGCCGCTATTTACATTGGGATGCTCCACGCGGCAAGACTCGAAAGCAACAAAGCGCATCTGCATACGGGCGCGGACCCGCTTGAAGCGGATTTGCAATCACTACACAGCTTGCTCAACAGCATGGTCAAGGCAAGTACACGAAACGTCCTCAGCGCCGAGGGCAAAGCCTCTGCCAGCGACGCTTTGGCAGAATTCACACGGCTGTACCAATCACTGCTGATAACCAGCCAAAGTGTGGAACGCAAGCTGCTGACATCGCTCAATGCCGAACTGACACATTACCGGCAGCACAGCCTGGTACTACTTGGTTTCGTGCTGCTGCTCGCCTCGGCTCTGATCCTGCTGTTGCGCGCAATCCTGAAAAACGATCGCCTGCAGATGGCGGAGCTGCGACGAGCGACGCGGGAAATTCGCCGCAAGAATCTGTTGCTGGAACAGCTGGCCTATTTCGATCACCTCACCGGATTGCCCAACCAGCCACTGTTCCGCGACCGCAGCCGGCAGGCGATTCTGCATGCTCAACGCGAAGGCTATGCACTGGTCTTTCTCTATCTCGACCTCGACGGATTCAAGGGGGTCAACGACCAGTTCGGACACGAAACGGGCGACCATCTGCTGGTGGAAACGGCGAAGCGGATCTCGCGTTCGATACGCAAGGAAGATACCGTCAGCCGCCTCTCCGGTGACGAGTTCGCCATCATGCTCGCAAATATTCCTGATATTGAGACTGCGGAAGAAACCTCGCGCATCATCGCCGAAAAGATATTGTCACAGCTGCAGAACCCGTTCGACATCGATGGGCAGCGAATCACCGTTTCTGCCAGTATCGGCATTTCACTCTATCCACAGGATGGCGCCGATGGCCAGCATCTGCTGAAAGCCGCGGACAACGCCATGTATCTGGCCAAGGCGAATGGCAAGAACACCTTCCAGTACTTTTCCCCGCGCGGCCCAGGCGATCCCGTCATCTGCGAACAGGAACTGCAACACCAGCTCGATAGCGACGTGCTGGAGCTACATTATCAGCCGCAATGGCAACTCGCATCAGGCCGCCTTGCCGGGCTCGAAGTACTGATCCGTTCCCACGACAGCGATGGCAAATTACTCTCTCCTGCCAGACTACTGCCGATGGCAGAGCGCAGCACCCTGGTCACCAAACTCGACCTTTGGGTGATCGAACATGCCTGCCGCGACTTTTCCCGATGGCTCAAAACCGACAGCCACCCGCCGAAGCTGGCACTGAATATTTCACCGCAATCACTCAAACAAGGCCGATTTGCAACACGCTTTATCGCCATTTTGCAGAAACACCAGATCCCCGCTTCCCGCATCGAAATCGAGATCGCGGCGTCAACCCTGATGTCGCTGTCCACTGCGGAGCTCAAGCTGCTCGACCCGATGCTCTCACGAGGCATTCATCTCGCAGTCAACTGTCAGGGCGCGCGGTACGAAATGCTCGATCTATTGGCCAGACTACCCATCAGCGCCCTGAAAATCGACCAGGAATTCACCCGAAACGCAGCCATCGATCCGTTGGTCGGCAGAATGTTCGATCACAGTCTCGATATTGCCCGCCGGCTCGGCGTCACCACCATCGCTGAAGGAATAGAAGACGCCTCGCAGCTGGAATGGGTGAAGATCCATGGTTGCGAAACCGGTCAGGGATTTTTTCTCGGCGCACCCGCCCGCGGCGCTAAGATCGAGCGGCTATTCACGCAGGCATCGCTATTCGACAAGGTCAGCCCCCACGAGGACGAGCATCGGCTACTCTCATTCCCGCCAACCCGGTAGCCCGAAAGGCCGGCGACCATTGCTATTTCAGCCGAATACCCCATTATTCTGATAAGTACAGTAAACGCTCTTCCCGTGCGCAATATCGCATAGACGACGGGGCCATGAGCAGGAGTATTCGAAATGTATCAACCCAGAATCAGACCGCCAGCTGTTGCCGATATGTTTTATCCCGGCAACCCACGGGAGCTTGAAGCGAGCGTAAAAAAAATGCTCGACGGCGCGGCATCGATCGACAAACAGCCAAAAGCAATTATTGCGCCCCATGCCGGTTACATCTATTCCGGTGACATCGCCGCCAAAGCCTATGGCGCACTCGCACCTTGGCGAGAGCGCATCCAACGGGTAGTGCTGCTAGGCCCAAGCCACCGTGTGCCGTTTCACGGCATCGCCGCTTCCAGCGCCGACTATTTTCGCACCCCCTTGGGCGATATTCCGCTCGATACCGAATCGGCACGACAACTCGTCAAGCATTTCGATTTCGTCGACTGGCTCGATGTCGCTCACCAGGATGAGCACAGCCTGGAAGTTCACCTTCCGTTCCTGCAACTGACCCTCGATGACTTCGAGCTGCTGCCACTGGTGGTTGGTGAAGCCACCGCCGCCGAAGTGGATGCAGTGCTCGAATCCGTCTGGGGAGGGGATGAAACCCTGATCGTTATCAGTTCCGACCTGAGCCACTACCACGATGACAGCACCGCCAGGCGACTGGACCGCGAGACTGCACGGGTGATCGAATCACTCGATGCCGAGCATCTGGACACCAACCACGCTTGCGGTGCCTATCCCGTCGGCGGGCTGCTCGAAGCAGCGAGGAAACATCGACTGCAACCATTGACGGTCGCAATGGGGAATTCCGCGGTCGTTTCGGGCGACTACGATCGCGTCGTCGGTTATGGCGCCTGGATGTTCTTCGAACCTGAGCGAGCAATCCAATGAAGTTGACCGATGAACAGCGTAACCTGTTGAAGTCGATTGCGCGGAAATCGATCCAGTCCGGGCTTGCCACTGGCCGTCCCCTGCAAGTGGACCTGGAGCAACTCGACGAGGCGTTACGGCAGCCTGCCGCAACTTTTGTAACCCTGAATCTGCATGGCCGCCTGCGTGGCTGTATCGGCTCGTTAGAGGCGGTACGTCCACTGGCTGAAGACGTAGCGCACAATGCCTATGCGGCTGCCTTTCAGGACTATCGATTCCCGCCATTGACCACCGAGGAATTTCCCGACATCGACATCCATATTTCACTGCTGTCGGCGCCGGAGCCCGTCGACGTTAACTCCGAAAGCGAACTGCTGGCAAAACTGCGTCCGGGCAAGGATGGCCTGATCCTCGAAGATGGCCCCTATCGGAGCACATTCCTGCCGCAGGTGTGGGAAACGCTACCCGAGCCTGAACGCTTTCTCAGCGAGCTGAAAATGAAAGCAGGCCTGAGTCCGGATTACTGGTCGGATACCATCAGATTCAGCCGTTATGGCGTGGAAACCGTCTGAGCAGCGAAATCTTTTCACTGCGCCGTGCTTTCCTGCCCGTCCAATCGCCCGATCTCGTATTCAAGGCGGCTTTTTTCGATCTCGGTGAGGTCGTCACGCCTGAGCGCACGTTTCAGCAATGACCGGGCACTGCCGATAGCCCCGGTACGCAGGGCTTTCTGTGCCAGCGCCCGAAAACCTTCGACAGGCCGGTCCGCCGCATCTGCGGCCCGCGCTTTCAGATCGTAGAAACCGAGGCTGTTCTGCTCAGTCACCGGCACGGCTGAAATGACCTGCCAGGCCTTCTCTCCGTCACCGGCACCCAGCAAGGCTTCGGCCATCAACATGGCAATGGGCTCCGAATGTGCGTACACATCGAGCAACGGCGCCAGCGACTGGATGGTTTCATCGAAGCGGCGGTCGTCATTTCGCCACCGAGCCAATGCGAGCCGTGCCTGCATGGAATCGACACCATCCAGTAACTTGATCGCCTCGTCGTACTGAAACTTGCGCGCCAGCGACCAGGCCCTGGCGTACCGTGACACATCACGATTCTCGATGGACGGCACCGGGTAGTCACTACGATTCTGTGCCGTGAGCGCCCTCACTTTCTCGCGAGCGTACAGGAATGCGGGGTTGCGGTTTCGCTGGTGGGTGGGCAACTGCTTTGCCAGGTCAGTCACATTGCTGACACGTTCCCGTGTTAACGGGTGTGTTCGCAACCAAGCAATAATATCGTCATTGGCGCCTTCGCTGAAGCGCTCCAGCTTACCAAGAAAGCTGGCCATGGCTGACGGGTCATAACCCGCTGCCGTCAGAAAGCGCAGGCCAATCCGGTCCGCCTCTGTCTCCATCTGCCGTGAGTAGGCCAACTGCTGTTGCCCCTGAAAGGCGATGGTCGACATCAATGTTGCCTGTGCAATCGTTGGGTCATAGGCAGCCGCAATCATGGTTGCAAGAATACCCAGCCCCGTCATCAGGCTGCTACCGGCTGAGCGCGCCTGCATGCGTTCGATATGTTGCTGCGACACATGCGCCAATTCATGCGCCACCACAGCAGCCAGTTCGTCTTCGGAATCAACCGCCAGAATCAACCCGGCATTGACCGCCACGACACCGCCCCGAGTCGCAAAAGCATTGATCGAACCATCGTCGATAATCGAGAAATAGAAAGGATGACGTGCATCTGGAAGATACTGGGTAACCCGGTTGCCGACAGATCGCAGCCACTGCGTCAGCTCCGGGTCATCGATCAACGGCAGAAGCTTGCGCAGCTCACGGTAGATCCGCTTCCCCTCCCTCGCAGCCTCGTCGAGTGATGCATCACGGCTGTCGATACGGCTGATATCGGGCAGCAGAATACGCTGAGGATCAGCACCTGCCGGCGCCACCGACAGCACCAGACCAACCAGCACCGTCGCTGACAACAAGCGAAGAAAAATAGCTTTACTGCGAGTGAAATACGCCATCACCATAGCGTTCATGATACCCCTCAAGCTCGATCGTGACACACCACCAGACAACGAGAGTGGACGATCCGTAACATCTATTGAACCACGGCGGCCAGAAAGGTTCAGGCGATGCGGAGTGGGTGATGACGATTCAGCACCGCGGCCACACACTGAAAAGTAACAACGAGGCCGAGCCAGCTGTTCAATGGTCTCTCAGAATCCCGGTTTCCGTTCCCCCTTCACACGCGCCGCTGCCAGGTGCGCCTGGAGGGGGCAACCGGCCATGGATGGCCGGTTGAAGCTTGCGCGGCAGGAAGCCGCTCAAGCTGACCCCGGAAGGCGTGCCCGGCAGCGGAATCAAGCGTGTGTGGGGCGTCCTTTTTTGGGTTCCGTTTTTTGGACGAGCAAAAAATGGAACTCGCGCTGTGCGAGAATCGGTTGGAAGAATCGTAGCGTTGATGAGCGCGAAACCCGTACCACCACAACTCGATATGAACGGCGAAGACAAAAAGATCAGTTTTTTCGCCCCATAGCCGCTTGGGAAATAGTGGTAGCATCGTTTCGTGGCCAATCAAGCTTTGCTGCTTCCACCGCGACCCTCTGCCATGGCCCCGAGTACCTTTTTGTCAACAGCAACAAAAAGGTACCAAAGCACCGCTCTCTTGCATCCTGCAATCGCGGCTTTCACCACATCCTCGAGACACTACATCGGTATTCAGTGCAGCCCATCACCAGAACCAGTACTCCTCTTTTTGTCATCTTGATGCATAGCGGCAACAAAGCGTCTCACCATTGCCTGCCGCGACATGGCGGCCTGAGGAATTCCATACCGCTAGTCACCAAAACGCGACCGCCGCTAGGCCAATATGGCTTGGCACTCTACTTGCTTGTCAACTGGGAGCTGTAATGGAGATGATTAACCGTACAGCTAAAGAAAAATAGCAAATGGGCGATATCGCTATTAACAGCCGCCTCTTCGCCACATATAGCAACAGACTGGCCACAAGGACTGCACATCATGATACCGAGATTGAATCAACTTTCGTTCGGACAAAGACTGACCGCCATCGTATTGTTTCCATTGCTCGCGTTCATTGCCTCATTGGGCTTCTTGCTCTCTTCGGCCATCGACGAGAACCAGCACATCGAAACGCTGAAGGCCGTACCCGCATTTTCCGCCTCGGCCTCAGCACTGATTCACAACCTACAGATCGAGCGTGGTCTGTCGGCCGGATATCTCGGCAGCAAGGGGCGAAAATTCTCTGCCAAACTGGACAGCCATGTCAGCAATACCGATAAGACCTTGACGGCATTCCGAAACAGTATCGATCAAGAAAAACTCCAGGACTTGCATCCCGGTATCACGCACGACCTCCAGCAAGTGCTGTCCCAACTCGATCAGCTCGACGCGACACGCGCCAGCGTCCGCAGCCAAAGCTGGCCGGTGAAGCGGGCCGTCGCCTGGTACACGAACACCAACGATCAATTGCTCAGTCTGATCGAAACCCTGTTCTCGGAAAGCACACTACCGGAAATCTCCCGTCAGGGCCTGGCGACAGTGAATTTCATGGCTATCAAGGAGCGCTCGGGCATTATCCGCGCCGTACTCACGGGTACCTTTGCTAG
>JALSHZ010000029.1 GCA_026981985.1 Gammaproteobacteria bacterium
ATGAACCTGTTTGAGCGGGAGCCATCTGCGTTGAGCCTGGCAAAAAAGCGCCGCAAAGCTGCATGGGATGATAACTACCGCGCTAAGGTATTATTTTCACGTTGATTTATATGCGCTCGCCCTGGCTCCTGCAATGCATTTCAATCGGCAAACATTTTATCTCGGGAAGGGCTTTTCGTGGACTCATATAACTCTGCCCGCATAGGTCTTGAGAGTGGATGGCTAGCACTCATTCTCAGAAAAAATGATGAGCTCGCACGAGAATGGTTGACTTTAATTCCACGTGACACATCAACTTCAGACAGCGCGAAGAGATATAGGAGGACCTACGGCTCTTTATCCTGGATTAGAAAGAAAGTATCAACTAACGGAGACGACCTGCGGCAACGCACAAATATTTATCAAATCCTATCCACAAAGAGCCATGCCAACCCTGCTTCGACCTTATTTCTATCGGATACCGAACAAAAGCCCAATGATATAGTTCTTTACCCACCCAACCCTCTGAACAGCTCGTCCCATCGTTACAAGTACCAAAAAGGGATTCTTTATTGCCTACATTACATACTATGGGATATTCAGCGTCAAACTGAAAGCGATTTTGGCATTACTTGGAGTTATGACAACATGGAGCTTTTCAACCTCTCAGGAGCTGGCTATCTTGACAATAACAACGAACTCGTTGTTGCTCCAAATAAAGTCAACTCCATGTATCAATTTTTGATTCTACAGAAGTTTGTAGACACCCAAGCTAGAACCGCCAAAAAACCCTAACGCCGCGACAATCCACACACCGGGGGTCCACACCTGGGTAGAGTAGAGGGCAGGGTTACCGCACTGTAGACCAAGCCTAGCTGTTTCAACGAGACACCGGGGTCAAACGGACACCGGGGTCAAACGGACACCGGGGTCAGGTCTTGTTTTCCATCAACCTGAACACCCCGGCTATAGCGAAACCCGCCCGATAACGCCAATACCAATGCCGCTAAAATAAAAGCCATCCCTCACCTGCCAGCCCGCTCACCCCAGCTAAAACGGTATGATATCCCGCCCTGCTTGTATCCAATCGAGATATCACTGACGTGCGCCACGCCGTTCGATGGGTTGCTCGAAGTTGCCGAGCCGAGATACCAGTCGTATTTTCCACCGATGGCGATGTTGCCGCTGATCAGGCCGTTGTTGTCGTACTGGATGAAGTTGATGTCCTGATTTGCGGCGGCTTGGCTGTAGTCCACCAGGTTGATGAATGCGGTGCTGACCAGCGCATCCGTCACGGCATCATCCGCAACCGCCACGTAGCTGCTACTGGTGGCATCGTACTGTAGCCACTGGATGTCGATGGATGCGATTTTGTCCGCGCTCGTGGCGTCGTAGTGAATTCTGATCTGCGGGACGAAATTGAGCGGATGGCCCGCATCGTCCAGTGGGTCACTCAGAGCGAGATCGAATTGTGCAATCGCCTGATCATCCGCCTTCAGTACCCATGGCCCTTCAGCGCTGGTGATCGGGAAGCCAAAGGATAATCTGGATATTCCCTCGCTCACCCCTTCAATCTGTTGGTAGTCGTTGTAGCAGTAGTTGTTCGACTGGCTGCCCAGCGACATGTTCTGGTTCATGATGCCACTGGTGGCCGAGAAGGTCTGTTCGTTGATGGTGACCGTTTTGGGCGGGAATAGCCCAAAAGAGACGACGCCATCGCATAGGTCGGAAAACGTCAACAAGGACGTGTTGGTTTCGATCAATGCATTAGACTCTCGCAGCACAAAATCTGCCGCTCGGGTGAAATCGCTGCCGAGGCTGGATATATCGACGCCCTGCCAGCGCCATTCAACAGTCGGGAAGTAATATTCACCGTTACGCTGACTGTAGTTCAGGTAGACATTGGCCAGATGACGGTAGGCATCGTCATATTTCGCGAAATGCTTCAAATCATCGAGGGAGAGAGTGACGCTGGCTTCGATAGATTTGGCATCCTTGTCGGAGCGCGCCGCCTGGGGATTGGCGGGATCAGCCGAAAGCGTGCCGATATCGATAGCATCGCTGGTGGCAGCGGAGAAAGGCAGATCAATCAGACTGCCGTCCGCCGCAACCGATACCGATGCCGGAATCGTGACATAGGCGACCACTTTCTTGTCCGACGTCGGCGCTTTTGCGTTCACCAGCAGTAACACCCAGTCGTATTCCTTGGTGAGGGTCAGCTCGAAGCTGCCATCGGCTGCCAAACTGGCGCTTTTGATATTGCCATAAACACCGACATCGACATTGCCGTGGTCGGAAGGAATGGCGACCAGCGTATCCACCGAATCGAGCGACTCGGCAACGGCGGCACTGAAACCGAGCCACTGCGCCAGCCTGCTCCAGCCGTCACCACGCCGGCTGATGGTGTAGTCGGCAGTATTGACGCTGCCAGTCACACTCAGCGCCGAACTGCTGGCACCGCCGCCGCCACTGTCTCCACCACAAGCGGTCAACGCTACCGTGAGTGCCAGGCCAAGTGCTTTCAACGGCAAGCCGGCATCGTGATTTGGTCGAAAAGTGCTAACACTGAACATGATAAACCTCCCTGTCAGTCAACAATAAAGCCGCCTTGATTCTGCGCCAGCTACAACACCAAATAAAGCCACAACCCACACGCAAGTTGATCTGGATCAAGACCTTCTCCCAGCAGACCGACTTCCCTCCTTCGGGGTCAGGTTTTGTTTGGGTCACTCCTTTGGGGTCATCACTCCTTTGGGGTCAGGTCTTGTTTGCACACTGTGCGTGAGATAGCATTACCCAATGGCTAGACCACTCAGAATTGAATACCCCGGCGCGCTATATCATGTCACCTCTCGCGGCGATCGCCGCGACGACATTTTCTATGATGACGACGACCGCCTCTCCTGGCTGGAGGTGTTCTCCCACGTTTGCTCCCGCTTCAACTGGCGCTGTTATGCCTGGTGCCTGATGGACAACCACTACCATATCGTGATCGAGACGGTTGAAGGGAATCTGTCACGCGGCATGCGTCAGCTCAATGGTGTCTACACGCAGCGGAGCAACCGCCGGCATAACCTGGTGGGGCACATCTTCCAGGGCAGATACAAGGCGATTCTGGTAGAACGGGACGCGCACTTACTCGAACTTGCGCGCTATGTGGTGCTGAATCCGGTTCGTGCGGGCATGGTCGACAACCCGGCGGATTGGCCGTGGAGCAGCTACCTGGCAATGATCGGTCAGGCAGAAGCCCCGGAATGGCTGGATACCGCTTGGCTGCTCGGGTGTTTCGGCAAACAGCGTAAACGCAACATCGCAAAATATGTCGATTTCGTTCGAGCCGGTATTGGGCTGCCTTCCGTCTGGGAAAACCTTAGAAGCCAGATCTATCTGGGCAGCGATGATTTTATCGACAGTCTGCATGACAAGCTTGATACCTCCCGACTGGCTGAAGTGCCGCGCCCACAAAGCAGACCCGCGGTGAAGTCGCTACACTGGTATCAACAACAGGCGAGTGATGACAAAGAAGCCATGGCAACCGCCTACCAATCGGGCGGTTACACAATGAAAGAAATCGCGGATTTCTTTGGCGTGCACTATTCTACGGTGAGCCGGGTGGTCAAGTCGTTTGAAGAAGATGAGTGATTTCAAGACCTGACCCCACCGAGCACTGATGGAACCTCCCGCCAAACTGTAGGTTGATCCGAATGGAACAGGCTACAGGCGGTAGACTAGTGACCCTATGTTTATCAGCATTCTGGAACTGTTCAAGATCGGGGTTGGCCCGTCCAGTTCACATACAATGGGGCCAATGGTCGCGGGCGTGGCGTTCATGCAAGAAGTGGTGCGTTTTCTGCGCGCCCATGCATCCAACCATCGCGTCTCGATACGCTGTACGCTGAAAGGCTCCCTTGCCGCGACGGGGAAAGGTCACGCAACCGACCGAGCGGTGGTTTTGGGCCTGCACGGCTACTCACCGCTGGACGTCGCCGAGAAGGATCTGGACACACTCGTCCCGGCACTTTGGCAGCAAGCATCTATCCAGCTCGATGATTCACGTACTGTTGCCTTCTCCCCAGATACCGATATTGTTTTCGATACCTCTGCCCCGCCTCCAGAACACCCCAACGGCATGATCTTCAAACTATTTGACGAGCAACAAGCACCGTTGCTATCAGAAACCTATTTCTCCATCGGTGGTGGTTTCATCAGCACATTGGACGAAATCAACAGCATCGTTGCACCACTACAGATGTCATCGGCCGACAGCTTCCCATATGCCTTCGACTCCGCACAATCAATGCTCGATATGGCGGCGGACAGTGGCTTATCGATTGCAGACATAAAGCGAGCAAATGAAACGAAAATGATCCCAGCTGCGGAACTGGAGCGCGGTATCGATTCGATATGGCAGGCCATGAGGCTTTGCATCGAACGCGGACTGGCGGCAGAAGGCATTTTGCCGGGGGGATTGAATATCTCTCGCCGGGCGAAGCAACTCTATCAGCAGCTACAGGCGCAACCCGACAAAGCCAACGTCAACGACTGGCTATGCGCCTATGCAATGGCCGTCAATGAAGAAAACGCCGCTGGCCACATGGTCGTCACCG
Organism: Gammaproteobacteria bacterium; assembly: GCA_026981985.1. Lineage (GTDB taxonomy): Bacteria > Pseudomonadota > Gammaproteobacteria > UWMA-0217 > UWMA-0217 > JALSHZ01. The sequence goes on from JALSHZ010000029.1 coordinate 4,587, forward strand.
CACCCACCAATGGTGCGGCAGGCGTCATTCCTGCGGTGCTCTATTACCTCGTCAAGCACGAATCCGGTAGCGTTGATCAAGTGCAAAACTTTTTGCTGACGGCCAGTGCAATCGGCGGTTTGATCAAGCATCTCAGCTCCATCTCCGGCGCGGAAGTCGGCTGCCAGGGCGAAGTAGGCGCAGCAGCATCGATGGCAGCAGCAGGGTTATGTGCAGCGTGGGGTGGCAGCCCCGAGCAAATAGAACACGCCGCGGAAATTGCCCTTGAACATCACCTCGGCATGACCTGCGACCCAGTAAAGGGGCTTGTGCAAGTACCCTGCATCGAGCGCAACGGCTTTGGGGCCATCAAAGCCTATACCGCGGCATCTCTGGCAATTCGGGATACCGGCGAACACTTCATGTCGCTGGACAAATGTATAGCCGCAATGAAGCAGACCGGCGAAGAAATGTCGGTAAAGTTCAAGGAAACCTCACTCGCCGGGCTGGCCGTTACGATTACCGAGTGTTATCGATGGCTCACTACTACTCTTATTTCTTCGCGACAGCATCTCTGGCGATATGTTTTATTTCAAGACTTGACCCCAACGAATGCTGAAAGCCTATACCGCGGCATCGCTGGCAATTCGCGATACCGGCGAACACTTCATGTCGCTGGACAAATGTATAGCCGCAATGAAACAGACCGACGAAGAAATGTCGGTAAAGTTCAAGGAAACCTCACTCGCCGGGCTGGCCGTTACGATTACCGAGTGTTAGCGATGGCTCACTAATGCTCTTATTTCTTCGCGACAGCATCGTTGGCGATATGTTTTATTTCAAGACTTGACCCCTCAAACATGTTTTTTATTTCAAGACTTGACCCCTCAAACATGCTCGTCCTGTCGATGAAGCGACATTGCGTCGCATTTTACGAGAAGAGCTAAAGGCTTCTTGACCGCCGTTAACCCAAGTCGGCTAGCCGGCGATCTCCCACCTTCGGCCCCACACTACCCTGAGCCTACAGCACCAATCTCGGGACGGCTTCGATGAGTTTTTTGGTGTAGGGGTGTGAGGGTCGCGAGCAGACTTGTTCGGTCTGCCCTGCTTCGACGATTTTTCCGGCGTGCATGACCAGTGTGCGGTCGCTGAGGTATTCCACGACGCTGATGTCGTGGGTGATGAACAGTAGTGCGAGGTTTCGTTCGGCGCGCAGTTGCAGCAGCATTTCCAGTACTTCGGCTTGTACCGATACGTCGAGTCCGCTGGTGACTTCGTCGCAGACGATGAAGCCGGGGTTTGGCGCAAGGGCGCGGGCGATGCCGATGCGCTGGCGCTGGCCACCGGAGAATTCATGCGGGTAGCGCCAGAGGTGGTCTTCCTTCAGGCTGACTTGCACGAGTAGCTTGGCTGCCAGTTCGAGCCGCTCTTCCTGATTTTTTCCAATACCATGCACCTTCATCGGTTCTGTGAGCATGGTGGCGATGGTCAGCCGCGGGTTGAGCGACGACATCGGGTCCTGAAAAATGATCTGCATCGACTTGCGGTAGGGTTGGAACGCCGAGCGTGACAGGTTGCTGATGGTGCTGCCGGAGTAACGCACTTCACCGCCGGTGGGTTCGACCAGACGCAGAATCGCCCGGCCAAGGGTGGTTTTGCCGCAGCCTGACTCTCCCACCAGCGCAACGATTTCGCCGGACTTGATGCTCATGTCGATGCCATCGACCGCCCGCACATGATCCGCGACATGCCGAAACACGCCCTTGCGGATGGGAAAATGCACCTCCAGCCCCTTGCAACTCACGAGATCACTGTTGGCTTCGACGAGCCGGTCGCGTGGCGGTCGCGGCAGGTTTTGCGGCAATGCTTCGAGGAGACTCTTGGTATAGCTGTGCTGGGGATTTTTCAGCACCGCATCGACCTGCCCTGACTCCACCAGCTGGCCGTTGCGCATCACGCCGACCTTGTCGGCCACTTGCGCCACCACTCCGAAGTCGTGGGTGATGAAGAGGATGCTCATGCCGCGGCTGCGTTGCAGGTCCTTCATCAGCTTGAGGATTTCGGCCTGCACGGTGACATCGAGCGCGGTGGTCGGTTCGTCCGCAATCAGCAGATCAGGCTCGCAGGCCATCGCCATGGCGATCATCACTCGCTGGCGCTGGCCGCCGGAAAGGCGATGCGGATACTCATCGAGACGTTTGTCGGCGTCCTTGATCTGCACCTGCTGCAACGCAATCAACGCCCGTTCGCGCGCCTGCGCATAGCTCATGTTCGGGTTGTGCAGCAGTAACGCTTCGATGATCTGCTCGCCGATGGTGAAAACCGGGTTCAGCGAGGTCATCGGGTCCTGGAAGATCATGGCGATGCGCGAGCCGCGAATCGGTCGCAGCCGCTCTTCCGACAACGTCAGCATGTCGAGCAGGTGATGCTTGCCAAGCTGGTCACGGTAATCGAAGAAGATCTGTCCGGCCGGGTGGGTACACAGCCCTTCCGGCAGCAGCTGGATGATCGACAGCGCGGTGATCGACTTGCCGCTGCCGGACTCGCCGACAAGACAATAGGTCTCCCCTTTTTCGATGGTGAAGCTGACATCATCAACGGCGGCGATGACCTTGTCACCGGCATGAATATGGGTTTTCAGCCCCTCGACACGAAGCAATGGGCGGTCGGTATTGATCATGCCTGCGAACCACCCAGTTTCGGATCGATGGCGTCGCGCAGCGCATCACCGATCAGGTTGTAAGCGAAAACGGTCAGAAAGATGGCGCCACCGGGAAAGATCGCCATCCACCAGTTGAATGCCGAGGAGCGCACCGCCTGGTTGAGCATCTGCCCCCATGACGGCGAATCGACCAGGCCAAGCCCCAGAAAACTGAGCGTTGCTTCGGCCAGGATTGCCGAGGCAAAGCCAAAGCTGGCGGCTACCAGCACCGGCGCGATGCCGTTGGGCAGCATGTGGCGGAACAGGATCGAGGTCGTGCTCATGCCGCCTGCAACCGCTGCCTGCACGAAGTCCTGCTGGCGCAGTTTGAGGAATTCTGCTCGCAGGTAGCGGGCATAGCCGGTCCAGCTGGTCAGCCCGATAATGACCATCATGATGTAGAGATTGCGGCCGAAAAAGGCAACAAAGGTCAGCAGCAGGAACAGCGTCGGAATGGCTTCGAAAATCTCCACCAGGCGCATGCCGATGATGTCGATAATGCCGGAAAAATAACCCATCATGCCGCCGATAATCACACCGATGACCATCGCGATACCGGTGGCTACCAGACCAATGCCCAGCGCAATGCGCGAGGCATGAATCATCCGGCTGAGCACATCGGCGCCATTTTCTTCGGTGCCCATCCAGTGCTTGCCGCTCGGCGGCTGAAAGCCGGTATCGCCCTCATCACGCAGGTAATCACGCGGCGAATAGGGGATTGGCGGAAAAATCGCCCAGTCGTATTCACCCTGCGCCACCAGCTCCCGGTGTTGCTCATGAATCACGAGCGCCGGTGGGTTCACCCATTTCGGCGCCACAATCACCGCGACCAACCCCACCAGCACGACCAGCAGAATTTTCTTGGCCCAGCCCATGGGCAACAACGCCACCAGCAGCGCGGCAAAAAACGCCGACATCCAGGCAACATCCGCCACCGTCAACGCTGCCAGCACCGGGCTGGCGGTGATGCCATCCTTGCTGACCAGCAGCGGTCGGCTATTGGCAAGCAGTGGCGCAAATACCGCGACCACGGCAACCACGGCAATCCACAACAACCCCAGGCGCGCGCCCCATTGGGCAAAGGTGGCACGCAGAATGCGCGCGGCGTAGCTCTTGCGTCGCAGTTCGGTCTTTTTCGGTTTGAGATGAAGGTCAGTCATAACTCACCCTCGGGTCGGCAATCGCATACATGATGTCAGCGAGCAGATAGCCCACCAGGGTCAGAAATCCACTGATCAGCGCAATCGACAAGACCAGTTCACGGTCTCGTCCGGTTACCGCCTCGACGGCCAGCTTGCCCATGCCGTCGATGGAGAAAATCGATTCGACGATGATCGAGCCACCCAGCAGCCCTGGCAACAGGCTGGCCGACACCGTGATCAGCGGCAGCAGGCTGTTGCGAAACACATGCTTCCACAGCACATCCTTTTCCGCCACGCCTTTGGCTCGGGCCGTGCGGGCGAAATCAGACTGAAGATTTTCCAGCATTGCCGAGCGGGTCAGCCGCGCCAGAAAGGCAAAGCCACCGTAGGAGAGACAGGCTACGGGCAGAATCAGATGCCACACGCGGTCGAGCAGGAAGCCGCGCACGAAACCACCCTCGGTCCACATTGCGCCAATCGCTGCACCCACGATCAGTCCCAGCAACCCGAAACTGCCAATACGAAAACCGCTGAAATCGGTCCGCGCCAGACCCAGCAGCGGCAGCACAATACAGAGCCCGGTCACCACATACACCCATGGCGCTGCCTCACCGGGCAGTGCGCGCACCATCCAGACGGTCAGCGCCACGCCAATCAGCACAGCAGCGACGCTGCGAACCACCTTCGCCGGCCAGCGTGCAATCAATGTCGCCACCCACAAACCAATCAGAGCAGCACCGAAGAATCGGAACACATCGCCAAGGCTCGACCAATGTGGCAAAAACGGCATGTCCAGTGCCTGCCGATCACTGAGCCCACTGGTCGGGAACCAGTGCCAGTATTGTTCATTGGAGAAAAAACCGATCAGCAGCACGCCAGTGAGCATTGTCGGAATCGACCACAGCGCCAGCATGACAACACTGGAACTGACATCGAAGCTGCCGCCGCGATCCCGCGCCGCCTGCACCCCGACGACGATCGAGATCAGATAGATGATCGGTATCGTCAGTACATTGAGCAGCAGCGTGATCGGCAAGCGTTCCTGCAGCAGATCGGTAACCTTGCGGCCATAGCGGAAGCTGTCACCGAGATCACTGCCCTTGGTGAAAGAAAAACGACCGAAGGCACCGTCCTCGTCCATTTCAAAACCGATCGGCGAGACGTTGTTCAACCAGCGCAAATACTGCATCGGCGCCGGCTGATCGAGCCCGTAGCGGCGGTTATAGTATTCCTGCAGCGCCTGCTTCTCCTGCGGGTTGAGCCCGAAATCATCGATCAGCGCCTGCGACGAGATGCCGCCCGGGGCGGCCGCCATGGTGATGAACACCACCAGCGAAATGCCCAGCAAGGTAGGGATCATCAGCAGCAGGCGGCGCAGGATGTAGCTCAACATGCTTGTCTTCCCTGCCCTATTTGTATTTCTGCAATTCTGCCGGCACGTACCAGCCGATCGGCGTCTCGCTGACATTCAGCCCCAGTGGCGTGACCTGAACATTCTTCATGCGCTGATCGACCAGTACCAGCGACTTGCCGCGGGTCAGAAAGGTGTAGGGCTGGTCTTCGTAGATCACGCGCTCGGCCTCCTGCCACAGCGGCATGCGCTGCGCTTCATCGACGGTGGCGCGCGCCTGCTCGATCAAGGCGTCGAGCTTGGGGTTGCTGTAGTTGATGAAGTTGTCGCCGTTGTTCTTGGCCTGATCACTGTGGAAGATCTGATACAGATCGCTCTCCAGGCTGGCCGACCAGCCCAGGCTGATGGCCTCGAAATCCTTTTTGTCGAGCAGGTCGAGCATCACCGACCACTCGGTGGGCTTGGGCACCAACTGGACACCGGCGCGGGCATAGGAGTCTTTCAGGAACAGCGCCAGCGCCGTGTAGTCCTCGCTGCCCTGCGGATAGACCAGCTCGAAGCGAAACGGCTCACCGCTGGCATCTTCGAGTACACCGTCACCATCACGATCTTCATAACCGGCCTCACGCAGCAGTGCTTTTGCCTTGTCCACATTGAACAGACGCGGCTTGAGATCGGGGGCATGCTGCTTGCCCTGCGGGTTGAATGGCCCGACCGCAACTTCGCCATACCCGAGCATGATCTCATCGACGATGCGCCGCTTGTCGGTCAGGTAGGTCATTGCAACGCGAACACGACGATCGGCAAAACGGGTGGGCTCGCCCTTGCGTTTCTGGTTCCAGCCAATGTAGCGATAGCCCGCAGTGGGCGGCAGGTATTCGAAATTCTGACTGCGCGACATCAGCTGCTCGTCGCTCAGCAGCTTGTTCTTGTACTCACGCGGCTTGGCCGCATAGGTGTCGATCTCGGTATTGCGATAAGCGGTGAGGCGGGCTGTCTCGTTCTCGATGACTTTCCAGATCATGCGGTCGAACGACGGCTGCACCGGCCCCCAGTAACGCGGATTGCGTTCCAGTTCGACCAGGCCGGTGTCCGGCGTCCAGCCTTTGGGATCAGCGAGACGGTAGGGGCCGGAGCCAAACAGCAAGCCCTTTGACTGGTTGAATGTTTCCGGATTTTCCAGATACGGCCCGTAGAAATGCTTGGCCATGATCGACATGCCACCAGCGAGCGTGAGGCTGTTGTAGTACGGCTCCTTGAAGACGAATTCCACCTCCTGCGGTCCCAGCGCTTTCACTGACGCCAGTTTTTCGTAGTAGGCGCGCTCGCGGGGCGCCTTGATCTGCGGATTCATGATGAACTCGTAGGAGAAGACGACATCTTCAGCCGTCACGGGGCGGCCATCCGAGAATGCTGCCTCAGGCCGCAGCTTGAAGGTGATCGTCAGACCGTCGTCGCTGACTTGCCAACTCTCGGCGAGCATGCCCTGCCATTCGAGCGTTTCGGGGTGGCGCGTCAACAACGATTCGAGTACATAACCCTGAACCATGGACGCATAGACATCAGAGGAAACCAGCGGCGTGATCGTCTTGATCGAATTGCCGAACGCCCGCACCAGCCAATCGCCCTCGGCAAAATCGGGCCGCTGCGACACTTCCCATGAACGCTGGAAGGCGGCAGGAATCTCACTGCCGTTGCGCTCGGAAAGCTCGGCGGATGCATCCGGCCTCACCCGGGCTGTACGCCGAAGTTCGGTATATGCCTGACGCAGGCGGCGAATATCCTCAGCCTGCTCCAGCATGACCGCTTCGACCCGCGTCAGCTTGTCCCACTGCCGGTCGATCATGTACATGGTCGTCACCAGCACGAGCAGCAACACGAACAACACCAGGAACAGGTAGAAATCCTTTGCGGTAAAACGGTTTTCCATAAAGCCGGGGCATCATCAAAAAGATGCTCCGATGGTATCACCTGCCCCTTACTGCGTCACATGAAGCCGCAGGCAAATTCGTATCCGGGAGAACCTTTAACCAAACAAATGCCCTGACACCAGCGGTAGGTGTACACTGACAAATGAAACATGGGTTCACTCAAAAACGTCTATCTGCCTGGAGCACCTCATGGGTTTTCTGCAAGGAAAAAAAGCACTTATCGTTGGCGTCGCCAGTCATCGCTCCATTGCCTACGGCATCGCCAGTGCAATGCACCGCGAAGGCGCGGAGCTTGCCTTCACCTACCAGAGCAGGAAACTGGGCGAACGCGTCGAAAAGCTGGCTGCCGAATTCGACTCCGACATCATGATTCCCTGCGATGTCGAGAGCGACGATGACATCGAGGCTGTTTTCGAACACCTCGACGATTTCTGGGATCACCTGGACATCCTGGTGCATTCCGTCGCCTTTGCACCGAAGGAACTGCTGGAAGGCGATTTTCTTGACAATGTGACGCGGGAAGGCTTCCGCATCGCCCACGACATCAGCTCGTACAGCCTGACGGCCTTCGCCAAGGCGGCACGACAGATGATGCAACACCGCAATGCCGCCATTCTGACGCTCTCTTACCTGGGCGCCGAGCGTGCAATGCCAAGCTACAACGTCATGGGGCTGGCCAAGGCGAGTCTTGAAGCCAATGTCCGCTATCTCGGCTATACACTTGGCGGCGAAGGCATCCGCGTCAATGCAATTTCAGCCGGCCCGATCCGCACCCTGGCCGCCTCCGGTATTGGCGGCTTCAAGAAATTGCAGGATCAAGTTGCCGAACAGGCGCCGTTGCGACGCAATGTCACCATCGAAGAGGTCGGCAACGCAGGCGCATTCCTCTGCTCTGACCTTGCCAGCGGCATCACCAGCGAGATTCTCTACGTTGACGCTGGCTATCACACTATCGCGACCGGCGGTTGTCCCGATACCTCCAACCGCTGATTTCTTTGATTTTTGGCATTCCCCTTTTCGCGAATGGATGTAAGATTCGTTCCACGAGATTACGAGATTATAAGTTCGGATTTTCGCGCGCCATTTCATCACAAAGATGAACGCAGCAAGCAGGAAATCCGAACTAACCATTACGAGAGGATATAGACAATGTTTGGAGAAAAGCACGACTTGATACATGAATTACCAGAATACAAGGATCAAATTCACAAACTGAAAGTGTCTGACCGGCATTTCGCTCGGCTATTCGACGAGTATCACGAGCTGGATCACGAAATTCACCGCATTGAAGAAGGCATCGAAACGCCTGACGATGCCTATATCGAAGAACGCAAGAAGCTCCGGTTACACCTCAAAGATCAGCTGGTTGCAATGCTGACAACCTCCTGATCTTGCATTACTGCGTCGCCCAATAAAAAACCCTCAGTAACTGCTCAGCTCACCACTGAAACACGTCACCTCGGCGTTGGGAAATGGTCATTTACCCTTGTAAACTCACATTTCCCGCCTTGATCTGACGCGTTTCAGCGGCAATCTGAGCAGTCACGGTTCTATTATTCTACCTACTGAATAGTTACAACCCTCGAATGGATATCATTCGAGGGTTTTTTATTGGGCGACCTCTACATCAGCGTCAGCCGTATTGGCGCGATGTAGCTGTCCCTATTGAGCGCTTTACTGAAGCTGCTCGGAGAACACTTGAATCTCCTGGCGTGATTCGATTGCCTTATAGAGCGACTGATAACTTCTGTCGTTGTATTCGGCAATCAGGCGCGCGATGTCCGGATTGTTCACCAGCATCTCATCCGATACCGCTGGCACAGTGACCTTTTTCAGCGCAACCAGCGCATAGTTGCCATCGCGCAATGGCACACCGCGATAGGCGACCTTTCCGGTAGCAGGCGCTGGCATCGTGAAAACCGCAGCAGTCAACTCTGGCGCAAGTTCGGTAGATTTTCTGCTCACGTCGGCTGAACGCAGTGACGCCCCAACCTCAGCCGCAACAGTGGCCAGGTCAGTGCTGCGCTGCTCCATTTTCTGCAGCAGCGCCTCACCCTTTTCCCGTACCAAGGCCGCCAGCTTTTCGCTGCGGAGCATCTCCGCAATCTGATCCTTCACCACACTCAGTGGCCGTGGCGCCGCGGGCTGGTGTTCCTTGACGCGAATAACGAGCACACTGCCATTATCACGTTCAATCAACTCGCTGTTTTGTTTGCTCTCCAGTACGTCTGCTGAAAATGCAGCCTTCAGAACCTTTGGATCTTCAGCGATGCCTTTGCCGCCCTGACGTGTCACCCAATCGGTTTCCTTGATCTGGAGACCCAGGTCTTCCGCCGCAATATCGAGGGACTCGGGGTTTTCGTAGGTGAGTGTGACGAGCTGATCTGACAGATCAGTGAACCTGCTATCGACCTCGTGCGTGCGAATATCGGCAAGAATCTGCTCTTTGACTTCATCGAAGGACTTCTGCTGCCCCCCCTCGATCTCATCCAGACGAATGATTTCATAGCCTTGTGCGGTTTTCACCGGCTCGCTTATCTCGCCCTTACTCAAGGCAAACAGGGCATCCTCGAATACCTTGGGCATATCGCCTCGCGAAATGCTGCCAAGACCGCCACCACTGTCACGCGACAGCGGGTCGTCAGAGTATTTTTTTGCAGCTGCGGCAAAATCAAGGCCGCTTTTCAGTTCCTGATAAATCGACTGCGCCTTTTCCGCTGCCGCATTTTTCTTTTCATCATCGTCTGCTGGCGTCGACTTGATCAGAATATGGCTGGCGGTACGGGTTTCCGGTGTCTTGTACAAGTGCTTATCGCGCTCATAGGCTGCTTCGATCTCCGCATCGTCGACCACCACGGATTCGGCCATTTTGTCGCGATCGAGTTCGAGATATTCCAGCCTGACTTGCTCAGGCGTCATGAAGCGTGCTGCATTCTTCTCGTAGTAGGCCGTGATCTCGTCGTCCGTTACGTTGACCGCATCCGCAAACTGGTTCCGGTCAAGAATAAGGTAGTCGATTCCACGTCGCTGCCCCTGCAGTTCAAGAAATTTCTTGCGGTCGGCCTTCAACATAAAGCCGCTGGACTCGACCAAGCCGCGCAGCTGGTCGAGCTGCAGTCCCTGCCTGACCAGCGTCTCGTAAGCCGGTTTGCTCAAGCGTTGTGTCTTCAGCAACTGTTCATAACGCTGTTTGCTGAAACTGCCATTGACCTGAAATTGCGGCGAGGATTTTATTTCTTCGGCAACGCTGAGATCACTAACGCGCCAACCTTCATCTTGGGTAACCTGGCGTAACACCTCGCGCTGGATCATGTTACCGAGAACACTCTGCTTGATGGCAGGACCTTCGGCGAGTTCCGCAGGCACCTTGCCACCGAACATCTCACGGAGTTGGCGCTGCTGTTGCTGCAATTCGCGCTGGAACTGTTGCACCGTGATTTCCGTATCATTGACGGTTGCAATGTTGGCAGATCCACCAACACCGAGGTAAGACTGAATTCCCCAGAACAGAAACGGGATCGTGATCAGCCCGACGATCGTATAGGCCACCCATCCAGTCGCCTTGTCTCGAATATTTTGCAGCATAGTATTTACTGAACAGAGAGTGTGCGGAGGCGGAAGTATAATTCAGCCTGCCACAAAAAATAAAAAAAGGGCGTCTATCAAGACGCCCTTTTCTAAATATGGCGGAGCGGACGGGACTCGAACCCGCGACCCCCGGCGTGACAGGCCGGTATTCTAACCAACTGAACTACCGCTCCAAAACTTGTATATGGTGGGTGCTGAGAGGCTCGAACTCCCGACCCCCTCCTTGTAAGGGAGGTGCTCTACCAACTGAGCTAAGCACCCGAAGTGGAGAAGGCTTTTGTAAACCTCCCCCTCAACGAGCGCGCTAGTTTACGGCATCTTTTAGTGCTTTACCAGCCTTAAAAGAAGGAATTTTGCTCGCTTTGATTTGGATGGCTTCACCCGTGCGTGGGTTACGTCCCGTGCGTGCTTCCCGGGTCTTGACCTGGAAAGAACCAAAGCCCACCAGCGTGATTTGATCACCCGCTTTCAGGGTGTCGGTAACGACATCAACCATTGCATCGACTGCCTTTGCGGCATCAGCCTTGGTGAAATCGGCGGCCTTTGCGATCGCGTCTACAAATTCTGACTTGTTCATAGTGTCCCTAGCTAGTTACTCAAATATCTGTCTGCACCGCGCGTTGATTGATGCAGCGCCCGGTGCCGAAATACTTGCCTGATTAATTGTACGAGGATACGTCCGACACAAGAACATCCTCCTGAGATACCGCAGCTATCGCGCGGAGCGGGAGTTATAGCAATCCGGCTTCGCGAATGTCAACGTGTTCACAGAAATATTACAGTATGAATATTCTGACCAGCGAGACCTCAATAGCTTATGGAGGTTTTCTTCAGTGTGCTCTTACCCGTGTCGACTTCTTCTTGGGCGCTGCCCGCTTCGTTTTCGTCGCTGCCGGCTTGGCCGCCGGCTTGCCTAACGGCTGCGGCTGACTGACAAGCGCAATGTCGAGCACCTGATCGACCCAGCGAACAGGAATGATCTCCAGCTTGTTCTTGATGTTCTTGGGTATCTCCACGAGATCTTTTTCGTTCTCCTCGGGGATGATGATCGTGGTGATACCGCCTCGATGCGCCGCAAGCAACTTCTCCTTGAGACCGCCAATGGGCAACACCTCACCGCGCAGGGTGATCTCACCGGTCATTGCGACACTCGCCTTGACGGGGATATCGGTAATCGCCGACACCAATGCTGTACACATGCCGATACCCGCACTGGGGCCATCCTTCGGCGTCGCGCCTTCGGGAACATGGATATGAATATCATGCTTGTCGAAGAAGTCGTCCTCAATGCCTAGAATGGCCGCACGACTACGAACCACCGTCCGCGCCGCTTCGATCGACTCCTTCATCACGTCTCCGAGCTGACCGGTACGGATGATGGCGCCCTTGCCGGGCATGACCGCCGATTCGATCGTCAGCAGCTCGCCACCGACCTCGGTCCACGCTAGCCCTGTAACCTGGCCTACCTGATCCTCTTCTTCAGCCACACCATAACGGAAACGTTTGACGCCAAGAAACTTTTCGAGATTTCGCGGTGTCACGACGGTTTTCTTCTTCGCCTTGAGCAAATGCTCCTTGACGATCTTGCGGCAGATCTTGGAGATTTCTCTTTCCAGGCCACGCACACCCGCCTCACGCGTGTAGTGCTGAATGATTTCTCTTACCGCCGACTCGTAGATCACCACCTCGTCCGTTTTAAGCCCGTTGTTTTTCAACTGTTTTGGAATGAGATAGTCATGGGCGATATGGAATTTCTCATCTTCGGTATAACCCGCCAGACGAATCACCTCCATCCTGTCCAGCAACGGACCCGGAATATTCAGGCTATTGGACGTCGCTACGAACATGACGTCAGAGAGATCATAGTCCACTTCGAGGTAGTGATCCGCGAAGGTATTGTTCTGCTCGGGATCCAGCACTTCCAGCAATGCCGATGCGGGATCACCGCGGAAGTCCATCGCCATCTTGTCGATCTCGTCGAGCAGGAACAGCGGATTCCGCACCTCGACTTTCGACAGATTCTGAATGATCTTGCCCGGCATTGACCCGATGTAGGTGCGGCGATGACCACGGATCTCGGCTTCATCCCGCACACCGCCCAGCGACATGCGGGTGAACTTGCGATTAGTGGCTCTGGCAATCGACTGCCCAAGCGACGTCTTGCCGACGCCTGGAGGCCCAACGAGACAGAGAATCGGCCCTTTCAGCTTACGTACCCGCTGTTGCACCGCGAGGTATTCGAGAATGCGTTCCTTGACCTTCTCGAGACCATAGTGGTCCTCGTCCAGCACCTGCTGCGCCTTGGCCAGATCGTTGCGCACCTTGGTCTTCTTCTTCCACGGCGCGGCGACGAGCCAGTCGATGTAGTTGCGCACAACGGTTGCTTCAGCTGACATCGGCGACATCATCTTCAGCTTGTTCAACTCGGCTTCGGCTTTTTCACGCGCCTCTTTCGGCATGCCGGATTTTTCAATTTTGGCGGCCAGCTCCTCAAGCTCGTTGGGCGCATCTTCCAAGTCACCCAACTCCTTCTGGATCGCCTTCATCTGCTCATTGAGGTAGTACTCGCGCTGACTCTTCTCCATCTGCTGTTTGACGCGGCCGCGAATGCGCTTCTCAACCTGGAGAATATCGATTTCTCCTTCAATCAGCCCCATGATGTGTTCGAGTCGTTCCTTAACGCTGCGGATCTCCAGCACCTGCTGTTTTTCATCGAGCTTCAAGGACATATGCGCCGCAATCGTATCGGCCAGGCGTGCGGGGTCGTCAATACCCGATAACGAGGTCAGAATCTCGGGCGGCACCTTCTTGTTCAGTTTGACATACTGATCGAACAAATTGATCACACTGCGACCCAGCACTTCAAGCTCACGCTCGTTCTCGTTAGGGAGCGGCTCGATCACCGAAATCTGCGCCGTGAAGTGATCATCCCCTTCGTTGAGCTCCAGCACTTTCACGCGCTGTTCGCCTTCGACGAGCACTTTGATCGTGCCGTCAGGCAACTTGAGCAGTTGCAGGATATTGGAGAGCGTTCCGATACGATGAATTTCATCGGCACCCGGCTCATCGACCTCGGCGCTTTTCTGGGCGACAAGCAAGATCTGCTTGTTCTCCGACATTGCAGCGTCGAGCGAATTGATGGATTTTTCACGTCCCACGAACAGCGGGATCACCATATGCGGATAAACAACGACATCCCGAAGGGGAAGTACGGGAACGATCTTCAAGGAAGCTGGGTTGGTCATAAATATCTGGTCCACGCAGGCGCTGGTCCTGCTGAAAAGTTATAGCAACGCTATCGAATCCCCATCGTACAACGATGTTGTGGAGCCTTCGACAATCACTATCGGTATATGGGGTTGTGGAGGGCTGTCTTCAACCCTCCACTGGAGACACGGCGATCGCCGAACAGCGATCAGTCACCAACCGCTGTTTTGAGATCCCCGCCTTCATAGAGCAGGTAAGGCTGGGCGTCACCATTGATAACGGCTTCGTCAATGACAATTTTGGTGACGTCTTCGTTGGAAGGGAGGTCATACATGGTATCGAGCAGCACCGACTCTAGAATGGTGCGTAAGCCCCGCGCGCCCGTTTTCCTTTCCATCGCACGACGTGCAACGGCGTGCAACGCCTCCGGCCGGAACTCCAGCTCCACATTCTCCATATCGAAGAGCTTCTGGTATTGCTTGGTGATTGCATTCTTGGGTTGCGAAAGAATTTCCACCAGCGCGTCTTCATCCAGCTCTGTCAGCGTCGCGACCACGGGGAGGCGACCGACAAACTCGGGAATCAGGCCGTAACGCACCAGATCGCCCGGCTCGACGTCGAACAGCAGCTCGCCGAGTGAACGCTCTTCTTCCTTGCCCTTGACCTCGGCGGAAAAGCCGATGCCACTTTTTTCGGTACGGTCGCGAACCACCTTGTCCAGGCCGGCAAAAGCCCCGCCGCAGATGAACAGGATATTGGAAGTGTCGACCTGAAGAAATTCCTGCTGAGGATGTTTGCGGCCACCTTGCGGGGGAACCGATGCGATGGTGCCTTCGATCAGCTTCAGCAATGCCTGCTGCACACCTTCGCCTGACACATCACGGGTGATCGACGGGTTATCCGACTTGCGGGAAATCTTGTCGATTTCATCGATATAGACGATGCCCGTCTGAGCCTTTTCCACATCATAATCGCATTTCTGCAACAGCTTCTGGATGATGTTCTCGACATCCTCACCGACATAGCCGGCTTCCGTCAGCGTGGTCGCATCCGCGATCGTGAACGGAACGTTCAGCAAGCGCGCCAGAGTCTCAGCCAGCAAGGTCTTGCCGGAGCCGGTCGGCCCAATCAGCAGGATGTTGCTCTTGGAGAGTTCGACTTCATCCTTGTTGTTACGCGATTCAAGCCGCTTGTAGTGGTTATAGACTGCCACGGAGAGCACTTTCTTGGCGCGCTCCTGGCCGATGACATACTCATCCAGCCTGGCATTGATTTCCTTGGGTTTAGGCAGCGAGGAGTGCTCCGCCACCGTCTGCTCCTGCATTTCCTCGCGAATGATGTCGTTGCATAGCTGGACACATTCGTCACAGATAAATACAGATGGACCCGCAATCAGTTTCTTAACTTCATGCTGGCTCTTTCCACAGAAGGAGCAATAGAGCAGCTTGCCGTTGCTCTGATCATCTTTTTTGTCGCTCATCTACAATGCCCTGCCAGTTGATTCTGGATCAACCTTGCCGCTTTTTGCCAGAAGAATCAAGCCGATCAGCAGTGCGGCTTTTCGCTTTGGAGCAAACCGAGACTTGATCTAATCTTTTTCCTCAATGGAGCGTGAATCAAGCACGGTATCGATCAATCCATACTCGGCCGCTTCATGTGCGCTCAGAAAGCGATCACGCTCGGTATCTTCCTCGATCTTGTCGACTGGCTGACCGGTGTGATGCGCCAGAATCTGGTTCAACGTTTCCTTCACCTTGAGAATTTCGCGTGCATGGATGTCAATATCGGTTGCCTGCCCCTGAAACCCACCCAATGGCTGGTGGATCATTACGCGCGAATGCGGCAGACAGAAGCGCTTCTCCGCTGCACCGCCGGCGAGCAACAGCGCCCCCATGCTGGCGGCCTGACCAATGCAAAGTGTACTCACATCGGGCTTGATGAACTGCATGGTGTCGTAGATCGCCATGCCGGCGGTGACGGAACCACCTGGCGAATTGATATAGAGATGCACGTCCTTGTCCGGGTTTTCGGACTCAAGAAACAGCAACTGGGCCACGATCACATTGGCCATGTAGTCCTCGACCGGCCCAACGGCGAATACCACACGCTCCTTGAGCAAGCGTGAGTAGATGTCGTAGGAACGCTCACCACGCGAGGTCTGCTCGACCACCATCGGCACGAGATTGAGCGCCTGCGTATCCAGCGCGCCCTGGCCAAAATTTGAATTCCGGTTCATTGCTGATTCTCCCTGGAGTTTCCGGTTACTTGCCTGGTTCCATTATATCGTCAAACGACTTCTTCTCGTCAGAAACCTTGGCATTATTGAGAACCCAGTCAACCACCTGGTCTTCCAGCACCATCGCTTCGAGCAAGCTCATCTGATCGGGATTCGAGCGATAGTACTGTTTGACCTGCTCGGTGTCTTCATAGCTTGCGGCAAGATCATCCAGCTCGGCTTCGACCCGATCCTTGTCGAGCGCAATCTCCTTGTCGCGGATGACCTGACCGACGATCAGGCCCAGCGCCACACGCCTCTTCGCTTCTTCTTCAAACAGCGCATCCGGCAATTCGGGTACGTCATTCTGGGGCGCACCGGAACTGGCCTGCTGACGCATTCGGCCAATCTCCTCGCTCACCAGTGCTTTAGGCAAATCGACTGCATGCAGATCGAGCAAGCCTTTCATGACCTGATCCTTGATCTTCGACTTGGTCTTCTGTTTCAGCTCGCGCTGCATGTTCTCGCGAATATCCTCACGCAGCTTTTCGACGCCACCTTCCTCAACGCCAAAGGCCTTCAGAAACTCATCATCCACCTCAGGAAGACGCGCCTCCTTGACCTCCTTGACCTTCACTTCGAAACGGGCCTCCTTGCCGGCCAAGTCTTCAACGTGATAGTCGTCAGGAAAAGTCACGTTCACTTCCCGCTCGTCACCGGCGGACACGCCCTTGAGCTGCTCTTCAAAGCCGGGAATCATACGCCCTTCACCGATCACGATCGGCAGATCGCTCGCCTCACCGCCATCGAAAGCCTCGTCACCAACAAAGCCCTTGAAATCGACGATGACCTGATCACCATCCTGCGAAGCACGCTCGACAGTTTCCCAGCTCTGGCGCTGTTTGCGCAGATTTTCGACCATCTTGTCGATGTCCGACTCCTCGATCTCCACTTCGTAGCGTGACACCTCCAACGAAGAAACATCTGCCACTTCAATCTCGGGATAGACTTCGAAAGTCGCCTTGTATTCGAGCGGCTCACCTTCCTTCATATTGACCGGCTCGATGGAAGGACCACCAACAGGTTGCAGCCCCTCTTGAACAATCGCTTCCCGGAAACTGATTTGCAGCAAGTCAGTCATGGCTTCCTGCAAGACACTCGCGCCATACTGCTGACGAAGAATCTTCAGCGGCACCTTGCCGGGACGAAAACCGTTGATTCGCACCCTGCCCCGCAAGGACTTGAGACGGGCGTCGACCGCCTCGGTCAAACGCTCTGCGGGAACCTGAACGGTCATGCAGCGCTCGATACTGCTCGTGGCTTCAACTGATACTTGCATTTTGTACAACGACCTTTAAGTAATTCGCTTGATAATCGTCCGGATGGAACGTGTATTGGAACAGGATGGTGCGAGAGGAGAGACTCGAACTCTCACAGGTTGCCCCACTGGAACCTAAATCCAGCGCGTCTACCAATTCCGCCACTCTCGCAAAGCAAGACCCCGCCAGCTTTCGGCCAGGACTCTGTAACACGACAAAGGAAAGAAATGGGGTGGGTGATGGGGCTCGAACCCACGACCACTGGAATCACAATCCAGGGCTCTACCAACTGAGCTACACCCACCATATTTGGATAACACGGCAGACAACAGATATATACAGCAGCAATCAAATCCAGCAAGCGCCAATGGCACGCCCGGCAGGACTCGAACCTGCGACCCTCGGCTTAGAAGGCCGATGCTCTATCCAGCTGAGCTACGGGCGCATTATAACTGGATCTATCCACTGCCCTTTCCTTCAACCCAAAATGCGAAACGAAAATGGTCGGAGTGGAGGGATTCGAACCCCCGACCCTCTGCTCCCAAAGCAGATGCGCTACCAAGCTGCGCTACACTCCGATGCTTGCATTTCAAGAGGGCGTGAATGATACGCACCCCGACCTATGCAATCAACCCGCCATCGGTATTTTTTTGCCGAAACTTTCCGCTCATGAGCCGCTTGATGTTGAGAGCGCTTTTCAGGCATGCCATCATCCGCTCCCCGATATTCCACTAGCCCGCGTTTCTCACCGGGTGGCAAGAGCATCGCCAATCCGGTGAGAAACTCGGGCTCAATCAGCATGGATTTCAACCATGACCGCTACGCTCATCGATGGTAAAGCCATCGCCCAGCAGATTCGCGACGAGATACGCGATACCGTCAGCAGACAAACCCAACAAGGGCAGCGCCCTCCCGGTCTGGCCGTCATCCTCGTCGGCAGTAATCACGCTTCGACCGTCTACGTTGGCCACAAGCGCCGCGCCTGCGAGGAGGTCGGCTTTCACTCGGAAGCACACAATCTCGATGCCGATATCTCGGAAGCAGAGCTACTGGCACTGATCGACAAGCTGAACCACGACAGCACTATCGACGGCATTCTGGTACAGCTGCCACTGCCCGATCATATCGATACCGAGACTGTGATCGAGAAGATTCTGCCATCCAAGGATGTCGATGGTTTCCACCCTTATAATGTTGGCCGCCTTGCAGTCCGGCTGCCCCTGTTACGGTCTTGCACCCCCTACGGCGTGATTCACCTGCTCGACAGCATCGGCGAGGTCTACAAGGGCCGTAATGCCGTCGTCGTCGGTGCCTCTAACATCGTCGGCCGTCCAATGTCGCTGGAATTGCTGCTGGCCGGCGCCACCGTTACCGTATGCCACCGCTTTACCAGCGATCTCGAAGCCCATGTGCGCCGCGCCGATATTCTCGTCGTTGCCGTCGGCAAACCCGGTATCGTAGCTGGCGAGTGGATCAAACCCGGTGCCACGGTAATCGATGTCGGTATCAACCGCACCGAAGACGGCAAGCTGACGGGAGATGTCGATTTCGAAGCCGCACGGGAACGCGCCGCCTACATCACACCCGTTCCCGGCGGGGTCGGCCCAATGACTGTTGCCATTCTGCTGAAAAACACCCTTGAGGCCGCCAAGCTCCATCAACAAGCATCATCATGAGCACCATTCCTGCTCCGCACGGCAGGATCCTCATCGATCTCTACCTGCACGGAGACGATCTCGCCGCAGAGAAAAACAGGGCGAGCGGCTACCCTGCATGGACCCTGACCGACGCGCAGCTCAGCGATATCGAGCTCCTGCTCAATGGCGGGTTTTCGCCGTTGACGGGCTACCTCAACCGCAAAGATCACGAAGCCGTCGTCGAAAACTTACACCTCAGCAACGGGCTGCTGTGGCCACTACCCGTCGCACTCGACATCAGCGAAGCCTTTGCCGATGGCATCCAGCCAGATACCGATATCTCACTCTATGCCCCTGAAGGACTGCTGATTGCCACCCTGCGTGTGGGCGACATCTGGCTGGCAGACAAGACCAATGAGGCGGTACATTGCTACGGCACGAAAGATCTCGGCCATCCCGGTGTCAGAAAGCTGTTCGAAGAACGCCATCCCGTTTACGTTGGCGGTCGGCTGCGCGGCATTTCACCGCCACCGCGCTATGCCTTCAGCCGCTACCGTCACAGCCCGCGTGAGTTGCGCCAGGAATTCAGCCGCCGTAGCTGGGGACGAACGCTCGCCTTTCATTGCAGTACACCGATGTTCTCGGCGCAAATCGCGCTCGCTGCCCGCAGCGCGCGCCAGCAGCGCGCCAACCTCGTCATCCATCCCATCGTCGACAACGGCCAGGATGCCTTGGTCGACGATTTCACCCGCATGCGCTGTCATGAACTGGCGCTGCGCGAGTTCCCCGAGCAAACCACGATGCTCACCGCCCTGCCGTTTTCCAGCCGACTGGCAGGGCCACGGGAAGCCCTGCTGCACGCCATCATCCGGCAGAACTTCGGCTTGAGTCAGATTATCATCGGCAGTCACCACGCCAGTCCGGATCATGGCCATTTCGATACCGCAGACGCGGCGCGAGAATTCGTGCAACGGTTCGCAAACGAGCTGGAAATCGAGATCATCCCGATCGAAGAGACGGTCTATATCGAAGAGCGGGCCGAATATTTGCCCCTGAGCGAAGTGCCAGCCAATGCGACCGTGCAGCAACTCTCCAGCGAGGAGCTGGAGCGCCGCCTCGAACTGGGGCTGGAGATTCCGCAATGGTTCAGCCCACCAGATATTATCGAAGAAATCCGCCGCGCCCGCCCACCTCGCCATCGCCAGGGCTTTACCGTTTTCTTTACCGGTTTATCAGGCTCGGGAAAATCCACACTGGCGCATGCGCTGATGCAGAAACTGCGTGAGCAGGGCGATCGCAGCGTCAGCCTGCTCGATGGCGATATCGTACGCCAGCACCTCTCCTCCGAACTCGGATTTTCGCGCGCGCACCGCGACCTCAATATCCAACGAATCGGTTTCGTCGCCGCCGAAATCACCCGCGCCGGCGGCATCGCCATCTGCGCCCCGATCGCGCCCTATCGGGAAACACGCAGAAAAGTCCGGCACATGGTCTCGACACATGGTGGGTTTATCGAAGTCCACGTCGCCACGCCACTGGCAGTGTGTGAGAAACGCGACCGCAAAGGGCTGTACGCCAAGGCTCGCAAGGGACTGATCCGGGAATTCACCGGGATCAGCGATCCCTACGAAGAACCGGAACAGGCGGAAATCGTCATCGATACCAGCGCGTTATCAGCGGTCGAAGCCAGCAATCGGATCATGCTGACGCTGGAACAACTGGGCTATATTCGATAGCCCGGTCGTCACCACCCGGCATTGCGCCGGGCGGAAACCAATTCCATTATGCGTAGAGCTTGGGCACACCCAACTGCTCATGAATGGCATTGGCCTGCTGCTGCGAGATATTCAAACCCTTCGCCAGCTTGTCGAGGTATTGCGCCTCGGCTTGCGAATCAAGGTCGATCGCGAGCAACGACATGAAATAGACCTGCTGCTCCATGCCCCGTGGCACACTCTGAATCAGGTCTTCCAGGCTGGTTTGTGAAGTCATCTCGCGGCGCACCAGCTCCAGCTCTTCCGGAGTAACGTCATCGCCCAGATGCTCGGTCAGCTTGCGCTGCTCCTCGGCATCGATCTCACCATCCGCCTTGGCCGCTGCAATCATGGCGCGCAGCATCAGCTCGGCCTCCTTCTCCTGATCCGGCGTCGCCTCAATCTGATTGGCCGGTGCACCACCCAGCGCCTGATTCAGCAATGCTCCCAGCCCGCCGCCAGCAGCGGAACCACCACCAAGAGAATCGAGCAAACCACCCAGGCCACCAGCTGACGGAGCAGTCGCCGCCTGCGCCTGACCGCCCATCAAGCCTGACAACATCGAACCAAGCCCACCTCCCTGCTGGCTGCCGCCACCGCCGAGCAAGCCACCCAGCATGTTACCGGCACTGCTTCCCGAACCGCCAAGCACACTGCCCAACAACCCGCCCAGTGCATTACTGGAGCCACTGCTGCCTCCCATCATCTTCCCGATACCGCGCGCGGCGATCATGCCAATGGCGACTTTTCCAAGTGTTCCTGCAAGACTCATAATGTATCCACCTCAACCTTTGTATGCATGAGTGACGACTGTGATGTTCGTCACAGACAGTGTAGCACCCGCTATCGTCACGATAGCTGTGGCAATGTGACTTTCTGTAAATGAGCGGTACAGCCACCAATGACCCAAGAGAAAGTGAAAGCGACATCACCGATGGCCGCCAACGAAGCACTCAGGCGTTTGCCAACGCCATCCGGTCGGCGACCCCCCTCCTAATCACTTCTCGCAGCCAGCGGAGGCCCGGATCACTCTCTCTGGCAGCGAGCCACCCCATATGCAATTGAGCCTTCGGAAGCTTCGGCAGTGATGAACGAATAAATCTGCCATCAGAGCAAACCACCGATGCAACACTGGATGGCATCAAGCTGGCGAAATCCGTACGCCGCAACACATCCAACACAACCCCAAAGGAATCCGTATTGAGCGACAACTCACATCCACGATCGATCAGCAACTTAAACACACCCGGCAACTCACCTCCTGGGGGCGTGAGCGCGATCAACCTCACCTTCCGCAATTCACGGATAGAACAGCACTCAACCGCCTTCACAACAGGATGCGACCGACGAACGACAAGCTCCCAGCAATCATCGAGCAAAGGATCGAGCACCTCCCCACGGCGGTCGGATACTCCTCCAGCAAGAATAAGATCCAACCGAGAGTGATACAAATCGTCGAACGCTGTGGCTGGCGCCAATGACTTGAACTGCAATGAAATATTTGGCGCATCAACCCACAACTCACGAGCAAGCAGGCCCGAAAACAACGGCTGGTAAAACGGGCAAACAGAGATTGAAAACTGCGCCACGGATGAAGCGGGAGAAAAACACTCGAACGCGCCGAAAGCATCAAGCGTCTGCTGGAATGGCGATCTGATTCGCGCATAAAGTGCTTCGCCCGCAGCCGTGGGCGACGTTCCTCTGCCATCTCTGGCAAACAACGACACCCCAACATGCTCATTAAGCCGTCTGAGCGCATTACTTACGGCCGGCTGCGATATCCCCAACTCGATAGCAGCCTTCGACACGCCACCCTCCTCATAAACCGACATAAACACCTTGATCAAATTAAGATCGATGCCATTGGTCTTACAAACCACCCCACCCCTCCGCCTATCGCCACCCTTCGGCCGAATACATAACTATACCGCGACAAATGCGCACCAAGTCACAATTCTGGAAAACTATAACAAAATGTGTCCTCCCAATAAAAGGAAGCTTGTAACGCCGAAATGTAAAATCAGGAACACAACCTCCCGTAGGGTCATCCCACAATATAACCCATATTGACTAGCCCATTAATCCGAGCTTTTGATCACCACACAAACGTCGATCGACTACAGCCACAATCAAGGAAACAGCCCGAAAAATCGTTACTATAAAAGGACTGAGCCAACGGAGCGATTAGGCATTGGCTTGACCGAGAACAAGGGGAACTAACACCAATAGGCTATATTTCCCAAGCGCATTTATCTGACAATTGTAAATTATATCTTTCTAATATTTATCCACAATATAAGATCCATAACAACAGTTGTGTTGAAACACTACAACCAGCAGTGGG
>JALSHZ010000030.1 GCA_026981985.1 Gammaproteobacteria bacterium
CGTATTCGGGGCTATTTATCCACTTGTCGAAAACAAGGGCTGAGTGCATCCGATGCGTTGGCGTTGGTTTTTGCGGGAAAATTACCCCATTTTGATTTAATGGGCTGAGTAGTTACGTCGAGTGCTGGTAATGCCTCAAAATTTGAATGCCGAAAGGGGGAACGAGGCGCCGGGGGGAGTGGGGCTGGGAGGTAGGGTATGCGGATCTGATGGCGCCCCAGGCGGTTCCCGGCGTCGATGATCTCCAGCAGACGGCGCAGGCGGATAAAGCGTTGGTCTTGGGGGGCTTTGTCGCCCACTGCCGCCATCAGTGAGCGAAGCGTGTTCTCCTCGAGGGTCACATTGCGCGCGGTGACGGGCAGCAGCGTTGGCGCTGTGTGCTCAACGAGTGCCAGGCATCGTTTGTCGTCAGCCGAGAGGATTCCAAGATCGAGCTGGAGATCTTGAAATGAGAAGGCTTCGAGATCATCGACTGGACGGAACAGATGTTCCCAGCCAGCCCAGATGTCGTTTGTCGTGAGAGCTCGTGTGCTCATTTGTGGTGGCTGACAACCGTGAAATCCAGCGCGTTCCAGAGGGATTTCAGGTGCCCCTGGATTTCTTGTCGGTATTGGTGAGGACTGAATGTGGAGAAAGGCCCCCACGGTTCTTCGCCGTAACTCCAATGCCCCAGATGGGCATTGATCACCGTGTCGGCACAACCCTTATTGGTCAGCCACGAACGCAGTAAGTGCCTGCCGGCGTTGGCTACTGGCCAGCAATCTGATGCGATAGCATCGAGCTGCTGCTTGAAACGATGCCCGGTGAATTCAACGGGCGACCATTGTCCGATTGGCTCGCCGTCGATGAAGAACAATGTCCGATCCAAAGCAAGTTCGAAACTGGCGGTGTCGAAGCGGCTGCGATCGCGAAACTTCGTGGCTGGAACTGTCAGCGTGCCGGGCCAGGCATCGCCCAGATGTTTGCGTAGGTCTGATAGATGTTTGCAGTATTCCGTGATTTGTGTGCGAACAGTCTCTGGCACCCAGACGATCCGAGCATGGGAGCCATCGCTGCGATCTTTTTCCTGCAGGCTCATGAAGCCGGTGTTGCGATCGACCAGTTGTAGGTTCGGGATGGGTGTCCGTACACTGCGAAATCCTGTGAATACAGCCAGCATCAACGCCGTCCATGCGGTGAATTGATTGTGCCGGGTTATCCAGTTGTGCCGATCGACCGGCATTTCTGCCAACGATTGTCGCAATGTGGTGACGAGCGTTTTCACGCTGGCTGTGCTGGGTGTCCAGTCGTCACCAACCAGACGTGAGGGTAGCGCTCGCCTTGTTCTCAGGCGGAACAGTCCTGCGTCGTTTGGCGTGAAGCCATTGCCAAGCAGCGCTTCCCACAGTGCCTCCATCGTGCCCGTATATCGCGCGTTCAAGCGCTCTCGATCATAGACCGTGTAGTAGCGCTGGGTATTTGCCAGGCGATCGTCGAGATCGAAGATCAACGCGACCGCGAGGTGGTTGCCTTCTTCGAGACCACGAAACCAGCTTGGAATCAGTTTGCCCATGGCCGCTGTTTGTCGCCAATGTGGTTCGACACCCGCTCGTGCGAGCAGGGGCTTGATAGCCTCGTGAAAGAACTTCTCATACGTCTTCAGACGATGGTTGAACCAGGTTGTGTCGTCGGCATCTGGCAACATAGCGCCGACACCCCAAATATCCGACAGCACAATGCGTGGCACTGTTTCAATCGACTGGCCGTGATAGCGATCGGTGAGTGGGTTACGCGGTGGTGGGCGGTAAGGTCGCAGCCAGACGCCACGGCTTGGGACAAAGCTCAGGCGATAGTCTGCTGGCAAGGTTTCGATCGACGTAAAGCGGGGCAACTTGCGAACGTGCTCGAAGGGTGTTCCCGTAACGATCGAGATCGCCGTTAGCAGCAGAGTCTCGCTCAATAGGCTGGCGTTGTTTTTTTCGGCCTGTGTTCTGGCTGTCGCCAGTCGTCGTTGGCTATCGATATAGCAGCTGTCGAGCACCTTCAGAATGCGGACCAACTGCGGAATCCGGATGCGTGATGACCGGGTTCGCAGGCTTTGTACGGCCATCAGCTGGTGTCGCGCTCGTGCACGTGCAGCAGCAAATAGTGCTGCAATCGGCGGCAATTCACCCAGTTCGGCATTCGGGTCATAGAGATCGGTCGTGTCGATCCAGGCGATCTCAGGGGCTGCGAACTCAGAAGGTTCCAGCCCGTCGTCGGTCAGTGCGCCCTCCAGATCGGTGGATGGAACCTGTGCCTCGACCCCCATCCTGGGCCAGTCATCCTCCAAGATTGCCTCGCCATCGATAACGTAACGCCAGAACGCCGCGTGGTTGCTGAACAGTCTGTTGGGGTTCAAGCGATCGCCACCAGTGCGCCCGTGCCCACCAGAGCGATTGACTGTACGGAAAACTGAACCACCCGGAAGATCGAAAGCCGCCGAGATCACATCGGCAAATGCGCCGTAGCCGTGTTGTAACGATGGTTCCCCTGTTTCATGTAGTTGTTGCAACCGCGCATGAAGTATTTGCACGGAGGCAGTCTGTCCGGTGAAGCGATCCAGTGCATGACCATGGTCGGGTTGATGGAGCTTGCGCAGCAGTAGGCTGGTCGCGTAGACCCGCCGCAACGTGGCCAAGCCTTGGGGCGCACATCCCAGTTGCCACCAAGCCACCAGACACTGTGCCTGAAGCTGTTGATAGGTCGCGGCGCGCTGACTGTTCGCGACGGTACCAGAACGAAACCACAGCATGCACCATAGTGGGTGTGACTCGTAGAGCCCGTGCAATGGTGGCGAAACCACCTGCTGGCCCGTTTTGTCCTTCATGATTCTGGGCTTATCGAGGCACTTCACCGACCACAACGGATAGTCGTCCGGTAAAGCGACGATCTCTGCCGCCCACTGCCTGACCGGTTCACTGGTTGCCTGCATTTCAGGATGAAGCTCCACGATCGCGTCACAGAGTTCGACTAGGTTCTCCGCGATCACAAACAGTCCGCAGGGAGGATCGGGCATTTGCAACAGATCAGCAGGCTTACCGCCGTGGAGAGTTGGAATAGGCGTGGTTCCCAGGGCTTTCATTGCTTTGGCATCGTCAGTTGTTTTTTGAATCATCGGCAATACATCGCATCAGAATTATGAAAGGTTGAGTAACGTCCTGATGATGTATAAGTAGGGCCATGGGTTTGTTGGTGATGTATCAAGTATTGTTTTTGTTTCCCGTAGAAGCATTTTTCCCGCATCAACGCATATGTCGAGTGATGGCGGCCCGAATTTGAGGTGGTGGTCTGTGCACAGTGCTCGAAGGGCCTTGGCCTGTGGCCTGGAATTTACGGGGATCGGTCAAGAAAGTGCGTTGCAGCAATCACATACACACTGTCATGGGGCACGGTAGGGCGCGAGAAGAGTGGTGTTCGGGACGACCCTCACGCTCTATTGCAAAGAAATGTCTCGGATAGCCTGTGGCCCAGGCGGAGTGGTGTTCATCTTTGGGGGCGAGTCGACCGGGCTTTAGGCCAGATTTGGGCCATGGTTGGGCTATTTTGGGCCACAGCCGCTTTTTGGTGTATCGAGCGGGGGCGTGCAGGGGGTGGATGATTTGAGGAGGATGGGACGGTCATGCGGCCTTTGTATACGCTCAAACAGTCTTACTGTGGGGAAATATTTCGTTAAATCAATTGGTTGCATGGTGTTTGTGGTGAGCTATAAGCGCTTGCCATCGGTGAAATATTACGCTATTGTTCGCGCTCTGAATGACGACAGGCGCGTAGCTCAGTTGGTTAGAGCACCACCTTGACATGGTGGGGGTCGTTGGTTCGAATCCAATCGCGCCTACCAAATCACTCTTTTCGGTCAGCCGCGTGATGGCTGAATGGAAACGCAAAAAGCTCTCGTAATGAGGGCTTTTTTTGTTTCTGCCATGTAACTGCTCAGCTCACCACTGAAACGCGCCATCTCTGCGTTGGGAAATGCTCATTTACACGCGTAAACTCACATTTCCCGCCTTGATCTGACGCGTTTCAGCGGCAATCTGAGCAGTTACGGTTCTATTTCTTAAAGTACTGAATAGTAACTCTGTCATTTGTTCCTTTGTCGCTATCCCGGATGTCTAGAAAAGCGAAATATCTGCAGAAGATCGATGCATGCAATCAGTTCGAGCTTTCGAGGTTTGTGGATTTTTCGATAGATGACGTTATCTATGGGCGGCTGTTGCCGGCCTTTGTGGGCCTGCTGCAGCGCTGGCCGGATGTATTTGATGTTTCGACTGAAGGTGTTTGCCTGCATTCTTCGTTGACGGGCTATCGTCAACGCACCGAGGCAGTGGCTGAGGTGGTAGCCCATTTGGCGGAAGAGGGCGTGATCACTGGCTGGCGTGATGAGAACTACCCGGTTGCGATTGATGCAGCTCAGCCACCTGTCTTTGAGATCGAGCGTGCGGCGGCGCCACATTTTGGTTTTCGTGCCTGGGGTGTGCACGTCAATGGTTTGGTTCGTGTTGGCAAACAGGTCAAGGTGTGGGTTGGGCAGCGGGCGGCCGACAAGCCGACGTTTCCCGGGATGCTCGATCATTTGGCTGCTGGTGGACAGCCGGCTGGCATCAGCCGCATGGATAACGTGATCAAAGAGTGTGGCGAAGAGGCTGGTGTGCCACCGGCGCTGGCGCGTCAAGCGAAGTTTGTCCGTGAGTTGCACTATTGCTGCGAGACCAGAACTGGGTTGAAGCCGGATACGATTGGTATTTATGACCTGTATCTACCTGAAGGCTTTGTTCCGCAAAACACCGATGGTGAGGTGGCTGCGTTCTTTCTCTGGTCGTTTGATGAGGTGGCTGATGCCGTTGCCAACAGTGAGCGGTTCAAGCCCAATTGTAATCTGGTGTTGATTGATCTGTTGTTACGGCACGGCAAATCGGGTCTCGACAGAGCAGCTGAAGTGGCTGTGGTCAGCCGGCTATATGCGCCTTTGGCGCTGACCAGGCTGCGCTGATAATGTTTTACATCACAGTTTGTGTTGAAACGCCAGTTTTGATCTATCGAAATCGGGAGCCGCTAACAGATTGGTTTCGCAAAACCCGCAATGATTGGTCCCATCAGGGAGCCAAAAAGCGTGGGGTAGAAGCCAATGTTGGGGAAATGGGTTGCGAGCATTGTGCTCGCGCTGTGCTGGTCGGGATTGGCCGGTGCTGACTTTTGTGATGTGCCACCAGAGCAGGTCTTAAATTCAGTTGTCCGTATTTCAGGGGAAAATACCGAAGGCAGTGGCGTTATCGTTGCGCCTGATCGTGTGATCACAGCCGCTCATGTTGTAGCCAGTATTCGGGTGCCGATGGTCGACATCAATGGCGTTCGTCGCCCTGCAAGCGTAATGTTCAGCAACGAAGCGAAGGATTTTGCATTGCTGGAGGTGAGTACTGGCGGCCAATATGTTGTTCCGTTGCGGTCGCAGCCAATGGAGGTGTCGGATGCTGTCTGGGCAGTCGGATTTCCACTTGGGGGTGAGCAGGTGGTCAACGCGGGGGAATTCGAGGGTGTGATTGAAGATGGCACACTGCATACGACGGCGTCTGTGGATCATGGTCAGTCGGGAGGTGGCCTGATTTCCTGTGAAGGTGGGCGGCATGTGCTTGCCGGGATGACGACAGGCTTCGGTGCCATTAGCGCAGGTGGCGAGATAATTCGTCTCGATGATTATTCTGTGTCACTCTCGGCAATAGATATCAAACCCATGGTGGAAGGCTCTGCTTACCAAGCCGTGGCCTGGGTGGATACCCGGGAGCAAACCGAAGTCACTGAGCCATATTACGAAGAGTACCTCCCTGAAGCTGCGGCCGCAGGCTATGCGGACGACAACTATGATGACCAGGTGTTGTCACGGCTGGGCAGTGCGGACTACTACCCCTATCTCTATTACGAAGAGCGATAGCAAGCACGGTAGGGGGTTGCCGCGCCGGTAGGGGTCGGCTGCCCCGCTACAATGCCTTCCCCGCGTGTCACGCTTATCCGCGAGTCACCCCCTTTCACGCGAATCCGCTATAATCCGCTGTTTCTTCCCATTCTCAAGACGCAACGGATCTTTCATGTCGAACAAGAACATCAACAAGGTCGTTCTGGCCTATTCAGGCGGATTGGACACCTCGGTCATCGTTAAGTGGCTGCAGGAAGAGTATCAGTGCGAGGTTGTTACCTTCACTGCCGATATCGGGCAGGGTGAGGAGGTAGAGCCGGCACGTGCCAAGGCCGAAGCGATGGGTATCGAGGAGATCTATATCGAAGATCTCACCGAGGAGTTCGTGCGCGATTTCGTCTACCCGATGTTCCGTGCCAATGCGATCTATGAGGGGGAATACCTGCTGGGTACCTCGATTGCGCGACCATTGATTGCAAAACGTCTGGTCGAGATTGCCAATGAGACCGGGGCGGATGCCATTTCCCACGGCGCTACCGGCAAAGGGAATGACCAGATTCGTTTCGAACTGGGGGCCTATGCGCTGAAGCCTGGCATCCACATCATCGCGCCCTGGCGGGAATGGGATCTGAATTCACGAGAGTCGTTGCTGGCCTATTGCGACAAGCATGGCATCGCGGTTGAACAGAAACGTGGCAAGAAGTCTCCCTACTCGATGGATGCAAACCTGTTGCACATCTCCTATGAGGGCGGGCCACTGGAAGATCCGTGGCAGGAACCCGAAGAAGAGATGTGGAAATGGACCACGGCGCCAGAGCAGGCACCGGACGAACCGACCTATATCGAGTTGCGCTATGAAAAGGGTGATGTCGTCGCCATCGATGGTGAGTCGATGACACCCGCGACAGTGCTGGCCACGCTGAACCGGATAGCGGGTGACAACGGTATCGGCCGGATCGATATCATGGAAAATCGCTACGTTGGCATGAAATCCCGGGGTTGCTATGAAACGCCGGGCGGCACGATTCTGTTGAAGGCGCACCGAGCCATCGAGTCGATCACGCTCGACCGTGAAGCCGCACACCTCAAGGATGAATTGATGCCGCGCTATGCGACGCTGGTCTATAACGGTTATTGGTGGAGTCCGGAACGCGAGATGCTGCAAGAGATGATCGATAAGTCTCAGGAGTATGTGAACGGTGAAGTTCGGCTCAAGCTCTACAAGGGCAATGTTGCGGTGGTGGGTCGAAGGTCGGAGAGCGATAGCCTGTTCGACGAGAGCATCGCGACGTTCGAGGCGGATGAAGGCGCTTACGATCAGAAGGATGCCGAAGGCTTCATCAAACTCAATGCGCTGCGTCTGCGGGTTGCAGCGGCTCGACGGGGATAGGGGGCGCGCGTGAAGCCGCTCCTGCAGCGTCAATCTGGTGCAAGCACCCGGCGGCGGCCATGTGGGGGGAGCTTTGTGAAGTGGCTACTGCTGTTGGTGGCATTGTCGTTGACAGTCGGTGGTTGCGCCACCACCTCGGTGAATGAGCCTGATATCCCTGACCCCTGGGAAAAGTACAACCGCAAGGTCTTTCGTTTCAACAAGGCGCTCGATGACGCCATCTTGAAGCCTGTTGCCAAGGGCTACCAGGCGGTGACCCCTGATTTTGTCGAGAAGGGGGTAACCAATGTGTTTGCCAACCTGTTCGATTTGAGCAGTTCGTTCAACAACCTGCTTCAGGGTAAGCCGAAAATGGCGGGCAGCGATGCCGCCCGTTTTGTCATCAATTCGACACTGGGGGTGCTGGGGTTGTTTGACGTGGCGAGTAAGACTGGGCTCACCAAGCATCAGGAAGATTTCGGTCAGACGCTGGCGGTTTGGGGAGTCAAATCTGGCCCTTACCTGATGCTGCCATTCATTGGCCCATCGACGCTGCGGGATGCGCCGGCGCTGACGGTGGACTATTACACCTACCCGCTGGCCTATGTCGATCACGACCTTACCCGCTGGGAATTGACTGCCACCTACTACGTCGATCAGCGCTCTTATCTGCTCTATGCCGAGGAGGCGATTGGGACGGAGTTCTTCGACCCGTACGCCGTGCTGCGTGATGCCTATCTGGAGCGACGCGCCATTCTTATTGCCGATGGTAAAGGCATTGGCGCGACGGATGAGGATGATGAAATGATTCGAGAGCTGGAAGATCTCGACGAGTGATTCGCGGTAAAACCACCCTTGGGTTGTGGTTATAATCGACTTTGAAATTGTTACATGGCGGCTTGATTGGGTCTGCCAAATTGTCATGTTTTCAATATCTTAACGAGAATATCGGAGGAAATTGTTAACCCGAATACCGCTTGGCAGGATGAGCGGTGTTTTTTTCGGGATGGGCGTAGCGGTTTTCAGGCGTATTTGGGCGAAATTCGAGCATTCGGATAATTCGTATTTGCTAATATTGTTGCATAACAGGGAGGCGGGAACGTCAGGAAGACAGAACAAATAGCCCCTCGCTCAAAGGACTGACACACTGGAAACGGATTTCCATTTTTTTGTGCAGGTGGCCAGCCAGTGTTGCTGGCTCGCTTCGATTGAATCTTGACGGCGCTTTCTGCGCCGTTTTTCGTTTCTGGCTTCGACGCTCACATCATCACGCAACAGGCTGCGTCAGCCTGGTATCGATTTTTGTTAGACCCGCGTCCTGTTATCTGCATAATAAACGGTGCAAATTTAGCGATGAGTGGCAACCCTGTCTGATGATGTCGGCAGGGTGTCGATAACAATAAGAGAGATCGCGATGACCACGATTCAGGTTGAGTCAACCGCAGTGGCTGAGGAGCCTCTGCAAGCGGATAACAAAACAATGGTGCGTGCGTCGGTAAAAGTGGCACTGGTAGGGTTGGAGGCACGTTCGCGCAGGATTCTGACGAGGCTGATTGCATCAGCCGAAGCACCGGACTGTGAGATTGTCGACCATGAATCGGCAGACGTCATCGTTGTCGATCGGGATGGTGAGCTGGCTGAGCGGGAGCTGCTGGCGCTGTATCAGCACTCGTCTGTGCCGGTGATCGTGCTGTCGGAGGCGCCGGTGCAGGGAGAGAACATTACCTGGATCATCAAGCCAGTGCAGGCGAATATCTTGCTGCAGTCCATCTGGAAGTTGGCACAGCAACGGCGGCGACAGACCTTGCAGCAGCGGCGTGAGACGATTTTGGCAGGCAGCCGGCGGGTGCGACGGGAGGTGAAATATCAGCTGCAGCATCGCCCCACAGCGCAAACTGCGAGCATTGCTGCCAAGGCGGGAAAGCTCGATGACAGCGGCGTGCTCTATTGCGGTTCGGTGGATGAATCGCGGTACCTGCTGCCGCGCTTGCCTGACGACCTCTTCTATGACCCGCAGGTTCATCTTCAGAGCGTGATTCAAGCTGTCATCAACGAAGCGCAACGGCGCGAGCGGGTGGTCGCCATTCGCGGTCTGGGGCGGGATATCGTGATTTTCGACCAGGGAAAGTTGCTTGCGACTGATCTGAGCGATTACCAGTTGCGTCGAATCGCCGCGAGTCCTGTTGACAGGAAAGTGCTGGCCTTTCTGCTACTGCGCGAGTCTTCTATCGATATAGCTGCATTACGGCAGCGTGCCCAGCGTACGGATGCCGTGCTATGGAAAGTGGCGCTATGGTCCTCGCAAGGCAGGCTACCGGCGGGCGCCGATCTGGACAAACCCATCAGTATCATGGCCTGGCCAAATCTGACGCGGCTGGCGTTGTTTCCTCATGCGGTACAGCTGGCGGCGCTGTGGCATCGCCAGGCCATCAGCATGCGTGCCACCGCAGCACTTTTGAATATCTCCTACCGCTATATTTTCTCTTTCTATGCGGCTTGCTTGCAGCTTGGTCTGATTCGCCAGCATGCAAGACCGATCGTATTTCAACCACCGAAGTCACAGCAGACGGATCAAGGGCTGCTGGGCAAGGTACTTGGTTATCTCAGAGGCAAGGTGGAGCGGCGATGAGGCATCACAAGATTCTCTTTTCCGGGCCGGTGGGTGCCGGCAAAACCACTGCAATCGCCAGCATCAGCGATCATGCCCCGGTATTGACGGAGGCGAAGGCGCGCGACAGCACCCGCCTGATCAAGGAACGGACGACGGTTGCAATGGATTATGGGGTCATGGAACTGGAAGGCGGCGAGAAGGTCCATTTATATGGAACGCCCGGCCAGCCCCGGTTCGATTTCATGTGGGACATTCTCGCCGAAGGCGGGCTGGGTATTGTGCTGCTGATCGACAACAGCGCGGCCGACGCGATGCACCGGCTAGATCGATTTCTTCGGGTCTTCGACGAAGTGATCGAGCGCACCAGTCTCGTGGTCGGTGTCACCAAAATGGATGTTTCAGCGACGCTGACCCTGGCTGACTATGTCGACAGGCTGGATGCGGCAGGGGTGCGAGCGCCGGTATTGGAGGTGGATGCCCGTGAGCGCCGTGACGTGGCGCTATTGGTCGAGGCGCTGCTGTATTCGATTGATCCAGGGTTGGACGTGGATGATGTGGCGTAGCGTGTAGAAAAAGACAGGGAGGTCCAGAAAAGACGATGATAACGATAACAAGCGGATGACCTCGGACGTGTCTGTGGTCATCGCAACAACTCGGGAGCCCCTATGCGAGCAGAACAATTAAACGCAATCCTTCGAAAATTGAGCGCCGCCTCCGGCGAGGTGGAGGCAGCAGCGATCATTTCCACTGACGGGTTGGTGATGTCATCGCATGTGCCCGATGGCATTGATGATGACCGCCTCGGCGCGATGAGCGCGGCGATGCTGTCACTGGGCGAGCGTGCCGCGATGGAGCTGGGGCGCGGCGAGCTGGAACAGGTTTTGATCAAGGGACGGCAAGGGTTCATTATTCTGATCCATGCCGGCCCCGATGCGGTGCTGACGGTGTTGACTGTGCAGACAGCGCGCCTGGGGCTGATTTTTCTCGACGTCAAGCGCACGGCTGCCGAGATCGCACGGCTGATCTGAGCCAATTGCCGCTGGTCGCAGTCGGGTATGAAAATGCTATAGTGCGCCGATTGTTGGATGATGGAAGCGCGGATGCATCTGCATATTCTGGGGATAGCGGGAACCTTCATGGGTGGTATCGCCCAGCTGGCGCAGGCTGCCGGGCATCAGGTCAGCGGCGCTGATGCGCAAGTTTATCCGCCGATGAGCGATCAGCTGGCACAGGCCGGCATTTCCTTCCGCGAAGGCTTCGAGCCTGAGCAGCTGGAGCAGGAAAACCCTGATGTGGTCGTGGTCGGTAATGTCATGTGCCGCGGCATGCCGGTGATCGAGGAAATGCTCGACCGCAACTGGCGCTATGTCTCCGGCCCGCAGTGGCTATACGAGAACATTCTGCATGATCGCTGGGTACTCGCGGTCTCGGGGACGCATGGCAAGACTTCGACGGCTTCGATGCTGGCGTGGATTCTCGAATACGCCGGGCTCAATCCGGGTTTCCTGATTGGTGGTGTCCCGGAAAACTTCGGTGTCTCCGCGCGGCTTGGCGAGGCACCGTTCTTTGTTATCGAGGCGGATGAATACGACACCGCGTTCTTCGACAAGCGCTCGAAGTTTGTCCACTACCATCCGCGCACCCTGATCATCAATAATCTCGAATTCGATCATGCGGACATCTTCTCCTCGCTGGCTGATATCCAGCGTCAGTTCCACCACCTTGTGCGTATCGTGCCCCCGTCGGGGCTGATTGTGCATCCCCGCGACAGCGATGCTGTTGATGATGTGCTGGCCATGGGGTGCTGGAGTGAACAGCAGACCATCGGCAGCAACGGCACGGATGGTTGGAGTTATGAGCCGCTGCTGCCCGATGGCTCGGCCATCGAGTTCTATCTGGAAGGTGAGCCGATGGGCGTGTTGCGTTGGGATATGCTTGGCGAGCACAATGCGAGGAATGCATTGGCGGCCTGTGTGGCTGCACGTCATGCGGGCGTCGGCATCGACCACGCCATCGAGGCATTGAGCCGGTTCAAGGGAATCAAGCGGCGCCTGGAACTGCGCGGCGATGTGGCGGGTGTCCGGGTCTACGATGATTTTGCACACCATCCGACGGCGATCGCGACGACGTTGGCCGGGTTGCGGCAGCGGGTTGGTGAGGCGCGGATCATCGTTGCTTTTGAGCCGCGTTCGAACACCATGCGCCAGGGCGTACACCGTGACACGCTGGCGGCATCGTTTGTGGATGCCGATGCCCTGATGGTATTGCAGCCCGATGACCTCGGTTGGGACATCGCTGCCCTGGACTATCCGCTACCGACCGAATTCGCTGCTACTGTGGATGCACTGCTGGTGTCGCTGCTGGACCGGGTCAAAGCCGGTGATCATGTCGTGATCATGAGCAATGGCGGGTTCGGCGGTTTGCATGAGCGTTTGCTGGAGGCGCTCGATACATGAGGCACAAAAAGGCGATTTCACTGGCGATGACCGGCGCCTCGGGTGTGCAGTATGGCTTGCGCTTGCTGGAGTGTCTGTTGCAACAGGGGGTTCCGGTCGATCTGATGATGTCGCAGCCGGCACAGGTGGTGATCGGCATGGAGACTGATTTATCGCTGCCGGGACGTGCTGCTGATATCCAGCGCTTTTTCACCGCGCGGTACGGCGTCGCAACTGACCTGCTTGCAGTGTACGGCGAGAAACAGTGGACTGCGGCATTTGCCAGTGGTTCGGGTGTCAATCAGGCCATGGTGGTTTGCCCCTGCACTACCGGCACGCTGGCCAGTATCGCCACCGGTCAGAGCCGCAGCCTGATGGAGCGCGCCGCCGATGTGACGTTGAAGGAGCGTCGCAAGCTGATTCTTGTGTTGCGTGAAACGCCGTTGTCCGAAATTCACCTCGGCCACATGTTGTCGCTGGCGCGGATGGGTGCGGTGATCATGCCGGCCAACCCCGGTTTCTACCATCGGCCCCAGTCAGTTGGGGATATTGTCGATTTTGTTGTTGCCCGGGTGATGGACCATCTTGGTCTCGAACACCAGCTGCTGCCCGTCTGGGGTGTTGACGATGTGTAGTGATACCGTTCGTTTGCCGGTGTTTCCGCTCAATATCGTCTTGCTGCCCGGGGGTGTGCAGTCGCTGCAAGTCTTCGAGCCGCGCTATCTCGACATGGTCAGTCGTTGCCTGCGGGAGCAAAGTGGTTTCGTCATTTCCCTGATTGAGCATGGCGATGAGGTGGCGCCCGATCCGGAAATCTATCCGATTGGGGTGGAGGTGGAGATCTCTGACTGGGGGCAGGGCGACAATGGTCTGCTCAACATCGTCGTGCGGGCGATCGCGAAGGTGCAGATCGTGATGAACTGGAGTCAGGATGACAACCTGATGATCGGTGAGGTCCGGCGTCTCCCGCCCGAACCTGCACGTGAGCTGCCGCCCGAGTTCGCCAGCATGGCGGAGATGCTGGGGCGGACGCTGAAGCAGCTGGGTCCGCCCTACAATAGTGATGTCAAGCTCGATGATGCCGCCTGGGTTTCCGGTCGCCTTGTCGAGCTGCTGCCGCTAAAGCTGGAACGCAAGCAGGAGATGCTCGCGCTCAACGACCCACTCAGCCGTCTGTTCATGTTGCGCGACGATATGCTCAACATGGATATCATCTAATGCGGATGAACGTGTCATGGGGTCACATATCCCCGACGGCCAACTGGTCAGCGTGGTTGATCTGTGGCAGAGTTCGCGCTTTCAAACGTCACGGCAATGCCGTCGCAATCTTCAATCATCTATCCTCAAGGAGCCGAACATGGCGACCATCAATCTGACTTCGGAAAACTTTGAACCCACGATCAAGGAAAACGACATCGTTATCCTCGACTTCTGGGCCGAATGGTGTGGACCGTGCAAATCATTTGGGCCCACTTTCGAAGCCGCTTCCGAAAAGCATCCCGACATCGTGTTCGCCAAGGTCAATACCGAGGAAGAGCAGCAGTTGGCGGCATCCTTCCAGATTCGTTCCATTCCTACGCTGATGATCTTTCGCGAGCAGGTGATTCTGTTCTCCCAGCCAGGCGCACTGACGGAAGGCCAGCTGGAGCAGGTCATCGAGCAGGTCAAAGAGCTGGATATGGCCAAAGTGCATGAGGACATCGCCAAGCAGCAGCAGGAACAGCAAGGCAGCGAAGCTTAGTCGCCTGATAGCGGGGGAGAGCAGCTATGGATAGCATTCTCTGGATTCTCGGCCTGGCGCTGTTCTTGATCACACTGCCAGGGACGATTGAACTGGCGCTGCTGACTTTCCCTGGCCTTGCAGGGGTCAGACAGCGGCGGCCCGATGTGGACAGCAGCGCTGTTAGGCTGACGGTCGTCATTCCTGCCCACAATGAGGAGACGGGGCTGCCGGTCACCCTGAAGAGCCTGAAATCCTGCACGAATCCGCTGGCAGACGAAGATCTTCATGTCATCGCCGACAACTGTAGCGACAACACTGCCGAAGTGGCCCGCCAAGCCGGATGTACGGTACTCGAACGGCACGATACCACGCTGCGAGGCAAGGGCTACGCACTGAACTGGGCCTTCCAGCAGGTTCAGCAAAAGGACTATGACGCGATCATCATCGTCGATGCCGATACCCGCGTCGATGCCAATTTTCTCGATGCCTACCGCAACCTGTTCGCCAACGGCGCCGATGCGGGGCAGGCGGTTTACCGTGTGGGCAATCCGGAAGCCAATTTTCGTACCCGGCTGATGCATATCGCCTTTCTGGCGTTCAACTTTCTGCGGCCGCTGTCGCGGCAGAACCTAGGTTTTTCGGCCGGCATTCTCGGCAATGGCTTCGCACTGTCGATAAATACTGTACGCGAGATCCCTTACGATAGTTTTTCCATCGTGGAAGATCTGGAATACCACACGCGCCTGGTGCGTGCGGGAAAGAAGGTGACATTCCTTCCCGATACCGCAGTCTGGTCAGACATGCCGGAAACCAGCGAAGCCGCGCAAACTCAGCGCGAGCGCTGGGAGGGTGGTCGCTTGCGGATGACCATCGAGCAGACACCAAAACTCGCTGCGGGGGTATTGTCTGGCCGCTGGCGGCTGTTGGAGCCGTTGTTGGAGCTACTGCTGCTACCGCTGTCCTATCATCTCCTGCTGCTTCTGATGCTTGTTATTATCGGCGGTGGTGGTTTCTTTACCTGGTACGCACTGGCCGGGCTCGCGATGGTCGTGCTGCATGTCATCGTCGCAATGATCGTCGGCAAGGCGTCAGCGGAAGACTGGAAAGCGCTGCTCTCTGCACCGTTTTATATACTCTGGAAAGTCGCCAATATCGTTGGCATCGTCAAAACCGCTGGCAAGGGTGCCGACTGGAACCGAACCTCGCGGGAATCAGGCTCGAAGCGGCGATAGACAGTAAGTGAGTTCCGATTGTTTGAACTCAAGTTTCGGAGTTCACGCCGCGCATAACCCCGTCAATAACCCATTGATGCAACGACAAAAAGATGCCTTGTATCGGGCAAGATGTTGAGTCCTGGGTCACAACATCAAAATTAGAGTGCTCATCACTGCTGAAGCTGACGCTATCCATGGCAACACTACGAACGGGTCTGCTAGCTTCTCCCTTTACGGGGCCCCAGTTATAGGGACGTATGCCACCCCTACTAGAGGCCCTCTCTGGCACTGGATTCCTGCATCCCGGCAGGAATGACGGGCGAAATTTGTCATCCCTTTGCGATACAAGGAAAGGGGAGCCCAGCCTGTTTATCTGAACTCCGAAACTTGAGTTTGAAGTTACGCAGGCGTGTTTTTCTTGCGCTTCTGTGCTGGCCGAGTTGGGAAGAACAAGCCTCGAACAATTGGCATGATCCACCAGACGAGCCACAATTTTCCGCCGTGCTTCCTGCAAAAATAATAGCTCTCGTTGATGGGTAGGCCTTTTACATCAAAGAATTTCTTCAGTCGCGAAAAAAATGACAAATCGGCGCTGTCCCAGTCCTGTCGGCGATCGTTTTTCAGGCATTCTCCGACCGTTTCTGGTAGTACATAAATGTTAATTCCAGCTTTAGCTGCGACCAGTCCATAGTCGATGTCCCCAAATCTGTGGGTAAACTTTTCGTCCAGGAAACCGATGGCGTCCACGACGGATTGGTGTATCAGTACAAAATTTCCATTGAATGTATCACAGGGCTGTGGATCTGCCTGGAGTTTAACTTTCCTGTAATGGAATGGGTGTATCGTCGAGCATCGTTCTAACCCACCGTAACTGATCTCGTTGGCTCCTGGTTCTCTTGTCGCACCTACAACAATGAGCTTCATGTCAGACGCCTCTGATTTTTGAGCATAGACATCAAGTGCTCGTGAGATGGCGTCAAGTGACAGATGTGTATCGTCATTCAACATCAGGTAGAAATCGGGAGAGTGTTTTGCGGCTTCTCTGAATGCTCTCCGAGTACCTCCTCCCCAATAAAGCTGGCCATTCCCGGCGACGACAACAGTTTCCGGGAAGTTTTTCTTGATCGCATCTGCCGTACCATCCGTGCTCGCATCATCCGTTATGACGACGAGAAGCTTGAAATGCTCTCCCCGTCTTTTTTGTAAAGAGAGCCTGTTCAGCGCTTCAATTGTCGTCTCTTTTCTATTGTGTACGGTGATAAGTACCGCAATGATTGGTTTTTCCTGCATATTGGTTACTCGACTGTCGGGGTTTTTCACGTGTTGTCTTGGTGATGCTGGATGGGGTTAGCGCGGAGCGTACCCCCCCAGGTCTTTAGTGGTTGGTGTGCGCAGTTTGGACTGTGAAGACTAATTGAGGCGAATCGGGAGACCGACGAGATGATCGACTTATCCCTGAAATCTATGTCTGAGTAGCGCAGAAAAGAATTTCGGTGCGGAAACAAAATTTCTTTTCCACATTCTGCGGGGTTCTTTCGATAGACGGTAGAGCCATTCCAGCCCCCATTCTCTCATCCACACCGGTGCGCGGCGGTAGGTTCCCGCGTAGAAATCGAATACGGCGCCGATCGCGCCAACAAAGGGGACGCTGAGATTATCGTGGCTTCTGAATATCCATTTCTCCTGGCGTGGTGCTGTCATTCCCACCCAGAGTACATCGGGGGCGAAGCTGTTGATTTTTTCAATTATCTTGGCGTTGTCATGATCACTCCACTCCCCAAATGGGGGGGAGAACGTCTCGATGGCAGCGATGTTCGGGTATTCGATCAATGCGCGATTTCTAATCCTGCTCAGTACAGCGTCCGTTGAGCCGAGGAAAAATACCTTTTTTCCACCCATTTCGTTCAACGCTGCCATCAGCGTGAAGTAGTAGTCGGCGCCCGTGATCCTGGGAATATTGAAACGCCCTTTCAATTTGGCTGCAAGTATTACGCCTACGCCGTCAGCGACCACATGGTCAAACCATTGCAGGGCGCTGAAAAAATCCTTGTCTTTTTGGGCTTCCACCAGGGAGTGTGGGTTGGCGCATGCAAAGGTTATTCTTGGCCCACCTTCGATGGCGGTGATGGTGTCGGGCAGCAGCATGTCCAACGGATATGTGTTTATCCGGACATCCATCAGGCTGAAGGGTTTCCTGGCTGGCTGTTCAACCATGGCTATTGGCCGTTTGAGTTGTCATGATGATCTTCGCTTGGGTTGCTGCATGAGACAGGGCACCGGCATTGGTCAAGGAGAGACCATGATGGTAGATATTTATGTGTCGTTGGAGTCATTGAATGGCATAAAGGTTCCATGTCTTAAATCGATCATATTCCCAATGTTGATGCTGACGCCTGTGTCCTTTTGAATGTTGTTAGCTGTTAGCTGTTAGCTGTTAGCGGGTTCGTGAAAGCCATCCATGTCCGATTGTCCCAATAGCATGCAAGCCCTTGGCTTCCAGGCATTTTCGGGCGCTTCCACTCAATGCTACTGCGTCGACCCATTCAAAAACAGGATCCAGACCACAAAACGCTGATTTTACGGGAGATATTCCCGGCCAAGAACGGGAAGCGGTCTTGTTGCTATTGTAGGCGTTGCAGTGTGGCCAAGAACCCGTGGCGGGTGGTTCTTGCAATAGTTTACGCTACACCTCCTAGCTGCTGGCGCTCAAGCATCCGGATGCTCGAATAGTTCTTTCTTGAATGCCTTGGCGTAGGCTTCATTCGACGAGATGATCGTGGTTTCCATCATCTTGATCAGGGTGGTGTCCATGGTTTGCATGCCCATGGCGGCACCGCTTTGCATGGCATTCTCCAGCTGATCGGTCTTGCCTTCACGAATGAGGTTGGCGACGGCAGGGGTGTTGATGAGGATTTCCACTGCCGCCGCCATGCCGCGTTCACCTTGTTTCTCAACCAGTTGTTGGGCAATGACAGCACGTAGTGATGTCGACAGCATGGCGCGGACGTGTGGCTGTTTCCTGGCGGGGAAGACGTTGATAATCCGGTCGACGGTGGTTGCAGCGCGATTGGTGTGTAAAGTGCCGAGGACGAGAATCCCGGTTTCGGCGGCGGTGACGGCGAGGCTGATGGTTTCGAGGTCGCGCAGTTCGCCGACCAGTACGACATCCGGATCTTCACGCAGGGCGGAGCGTAATGCGGTGGCAAAGTCGGGGGTATGCTGGCCGACTTCGCGCTGACTGATCAGACACTTCTTGTTGGGATGAACAAATTCGATCGGGTCTTCGATGGTGATGATATGGCCGTGGCGTGACCGGTTGATCTCGTCGATCATCGCGGCCAGCGTGGTGGTCTTCCCGGAGCCGGTTTTTCCGGTGACCAGAATCAGACCCTGGCGATAGTGCGTCAGGGCACGGATGACCCGCGGCAAGCCCAGATCTTCCAGTGTGACACCTTGGGTTGGGATAATGCGGAATACCGCCCCCATGCCGCGCAGATAGCGAAAGGCATTGACGCGGAAACGTGCCAGGTCTTTGACTTCGTAGGAAAAATCGACGGCATCATGCTGGTTGAAGTGGTCGACCGTCTTCTCATTCATATTGCCGAGCAGATACATCTCCAGCTCGGCGCCATCAATCACTTCTGACTCCAGTGGTGCCAGTTTGCCGTAGATACGGGCTCGGGGCGGCTCACCTGCGAGCAAATGGAGGTCAGAGCCCCCACGTCGCATGGTGTCCAGCAACAAGTTGTTGATCAGTTCTTTCATATCTGGATATCGTCGATCATTGTGATCAGCGCCGCATCGGTCACGTAGCGCTTGAAGGGGCGCTTCTCCAGTGCGTATTCATAGGCGTCATCCGGGTCGACCTCCCTCAGCTCGACAGCCTCCAGCAATGCCTGATCCATCAATTGCATGCCCTGGCTGCGGCCGGTCTGAATCTGTGCCGGGATCATGTGGGTTTTGTCGTCCATCAGTTGCCGGGCGATGGCGTTGTTCATCACCATTACCTCGAAGATGGCCTTGCGCGAGTGCCCGTCGATGGCACGCACCAATACCTGTGTCACCACGCCGAGCAGGCTCTGGGCCAGAAAGGTCTTGCCCTGGTCGCGTTGTTCTGCGGGCAGTGAATCGATAATGCGGTCGATGGATTTGACCGCTGATGTTGTATGCAGGGTGCCGAGCACCAGATGCCCCGTTTCTGCTGCCGTCATCGCCATCTGGATCGATTCGGTATCGCGCAGCTCGCCGACGAGAATGACATCTGGATCTTCGCGCAGGGCGGAGCGTAATCCGGCCGCAAAGCTCTGTACGTGTGTGCCGACTTCGCGTTGAATGACCTGAGACTGTTTCGAAGGGTGAATGAACTCGATCGGGTCTTCGAGGCTGATAATGTTCAGCGAGCGCGTCTGATTGAGGTGATTGATCAATGCGGCGAGCGTTGTCGATTTGCCGGTACCGGTTGAACCGGTAATCAGAATCATGCCTTGCTGATGATCCAGCAGGCGCATCAGCACCGGTGGCAGACCCAGTGATTCGACCGTTGGCAGGTCTGCGGGAATATATCGGAATGCGGCAGCCGGCCCGGTCGACTTGTGATAGAAATTGGCGCGGAAGCGCCCGGCACCTTCGGTGTGGTAGGAAAAGTCCAGATCCTCACCGGCGCGGAACCGCTTTTCCTGAGACGGGGTCAGCACCTCGTACAAAAAGGCACGCAGCTCGCGTTCATCGAGGTTTCTGAACTTGATTGGCAGCAGATCGCCATACATGCGCAACAGCGGCGGCATACCCACCGCGAGGTGCAGATCGGAGCAGCCTTGTTCCTGGGCGAGTTTCAGGAAAGCGTCCAGACGTGGCATCGAGGCCCCCTGATGATGGTAGTGGGGCTATTCTAGCCTGAATTTCCCGGCAATTCTCTACTGGCTGGATTGTTCCAGTTTGAAGGTTCGCAACACCCGTTCGACTTCCATCATGGTCTGGTAGCGTTTTTTCGGGTTGACCGACATCATCGTCATGACGACATCCGAGAGTTCACGTGGCACGTCTGGATTGGCTTCATGGAGTGGTGCGATATCGCCGTGAACGTGGCGATAGAGTACTTGCACATTGTCGTCGCCCTTGAAGGCGGTGTCACCGGTCAGCATTTCGTAGAGGATGACGCCGAGCGAATAGATATCCGAGCGGCCATCCAGGTGTTTCTTGCCGGAGACCTGTTCAGGCGCCATGTAGCGCGGTGTGCCGATCAGAATGCCGGTTTTCGTCAACTGGGTTTCGGCGGCCGATTGGGTGCGGGAAATGCCGAAGTCGACGACTTTGACCATGTTTTTCTTGTCGATCAGCACGTTACCTGGTTTCAGATCGCGGTGGATGATGCGTAGCTTGTGAGCGGCACTGATCCCGGATGCCACAGATGCAGCGATGTGCAGCGCCTTGTCGAAAGGCAGGGGTTTCTTCGGTGACAGCATCGACGACAGGGTGACGGAGGCGAAGTACTCCATCGAGATGGCGTAGAGATTGCCGATGCCGATGAAATCGAAGATGCGGATGACGTTGCGGTGCTGGATGCGCCGGGAATAGCGGATCTCGC
Organism: Gammaproteobacteria bacterium; assembly: GCA_026981985.1. Lineage (GTDB taxonomy): Bacteria > Pseudomonadota > Gammaproteobacteria > UWMA-0217 > UWMA-0217 > JALSHZ01. The sequence continues at coordinate 20,863 of JALSHZ010000030.1, forward strand.
GGATGAAACGCTTGATCATGGCCTCGTCGCTGGCCATCTTGTCGTGCAGAATTTTCAGGATGATGCGTTCGTTCAGCATCAGATCCTTGACCAGCAATACGCTGCTGAAGGCGCCCTTGCCGACCCGGCGAATATATTCGTAGCGATCGCCCAGCATGTCGCCGGTGCGTAGCGCGCGCACGTTGATCTTGGTGAACTCGCCTGCATTTTGGTCGATGATGTTACGCGGCTTGTACTCGTGATCGCGCGCCGCGCGCTCCTTGCGTTTCTTCGCCAGGCGCGTATTGATGCGGCGCAGTGCAACCTTGGCCGCTTCGCGGACATCTTCACTGGCCGTGATTGCGCGGCGCTTGATGGCGGTGAACACTTCGCTGGCTTGCTCCGGACTCACCAGCTCTGCAAGGGTGTGCATGGCCTCGATCAGCGTATTTTCATCGCGGGTTCCCAGCATCGGCAGGATCGCCTTGATGTGCTTCTCGCTGCCCAGACTGCGCATTGCCTTGAGGGCGACTGGTGCCGCCTGTGTGTCTTCGCGCATCAGTCTGAGCAGGGATGGAATCGCGGCCTTGTTGCCGATATTGGCGAGTGCATCGATGGCGCGTTCACGTACCCACCAGTCGCAGTCGTCCAGGGCGCTGATGAGGTGTGCCATGGCATCCTCATCCTTGGTCGAGTTGAGAATCTCGATGGCGGCGCGGCGTACATATTCGTCGTCGCTGCGCAGTAGCTTGATGACGGCGCTGACGACACGTTTGCCACCGATCTTGGCCAGCGCATCGGCAGCGCGGGCGCGTACCCACCAGTCCTCGTCTTTCAGGGTGCGGAGCAGGTCCTCCACGCTGTCCGGATACTCCATGCCGTTGAGCACTTCGACCGCAGCACGGCGGATTTCTTCGGACTCATCTTTCAACAGTTCGATCAGCAGTGGAATCACGGCGGGGTCATTGCGTTTGACCAGCACCTCGATGGCGCGATTCCGTACCTGCATGTCGCGGTCTTTCAGCAACTTGCAGAGAATTCTCGGGTCGAGATTGACCCGTGCACGGGCCAGCGCATCTAGTGCGACGAGGCGGACTTCCTTGCTCGGATCGGACAGTCTGCCCAGCAGTGCGTTTCGTGCTGTGATCGAGCGGAATCGTGAAATCAGCCGCGTCACCCCCAGGCGTGTATTGACGTCCTTGGCCGTGATGCGATTGATCAGTTCGGGCAGTAGTGATTCATCGGCGATAGGTTCCAAGATGCGGAACATGGCCACCCGCTCGTTGGGAGAGAGTGAAGCGGTCTTGCGTAGCAGCTCCAGTGCGCTGAGTCCCTCCTTGCGTGCGGCAAGAATCTTCAGCAACACCGATTTGGAGGTTTCTTCTTTGTCGAACAGCGGCAGCAGCAGGTTGGCATCGAAGGTGCGTGAAGCGGCCAGCACCCGTGACACATTGTTGATGACACGTGGATGCGCGTTGGACGAGAGACCGGGGAAGAAAGCGGGCAGCGTGTCGTCACCCAGCAGCAGAATCAGAATTTCACGGATGCGCTTGGCTTCGGAATCGCCAGCGGTACCGAGCAGATTGATCAGCCGACCGACGACCTGGTGAGGGTGTTTACGCAGTTTCTGGATGCAGCTGCGCCCCTCGGGACTCATCAGGTCGCCGATTGCCATTGCCTTGTCGACGTTGCGCCTGGCAACGAATTGACCTAGAAGCCCCAATGAATTCTCCCCAAAATGCGCGGCACGGCCGTGACTGAGCGGCCACCGACCCCGTTTCCTGGTGCCTTGTCAGGAGTTTCGATGGGTTGCTTGCATAGTGTATTGGCAATCAAAACAGTCAAGACCAAGCCTCGTCCATGAATCCCGGGGATCAGGCCATCGCGATACGTAACGATGATCCGTCTGGTCGATGCAGGCACATTGACGGATATCTGCACCGACCTGAAGTATAGACGGGCTATTCTAAGGCATATCGATTGGGAAAATTGTCATATCTATCAAACTTTGTTTCGCAAGCCGCTGAAAAAGGTGACGAATGTTTGATATCGAGGCAATTACCCCCGTTGTCGACAGCCATCTCAGGCGGTCGATGGGCTGGCCCGGATTGCTCACCAGTTCGCTACTGCGACCGCCCAATGCGGCACGCTGACTGGCGTTCACTCGGTCGGGCTGCTCAACGTAGTGTCAACTACGTCTGCGCGGCCCTCGGTCGCGAACGCCAGCCATCACACCACCTTGAGCGGCCTCGCGACGCGACCCGGTGAGAAATCCGGGCTGACTGTCAGGGAGAGTTCAGCCGCCAGCGCATGCGATGTGGCATGAAATGGAACTTGCGTTTGAAGCGCCGCAATGTCGGGCTGGCGCCATAGTAGGTGCCATAGCTGAAGTACTTCACTTCCGGGTGGTTTTCCAGGAGACACTTGCCGATCGATAAATACAACAGTGGCACATAGCCGTCAGACTGGTAGCGGGCGTCGCCATAGATATCCTCCAGCATGCAGATCTCACCCGCGATATGGCAAGTGGCATAGGCACGCAGTACGCCCTCTTTGTTGAACACGCCGAAGGCCGGATAGCCGTGCACACGGTCACGCGGCTGGGGATTGCCGACAGGTTTGAGTTCCCCCATCAGGTGCGCAGGCATGGGCCCTTGACGTACCGTGGTCGAGCGGTGGATCGCTTCGATTTCCCGCAGATGATCGTCGTAGTTGATCGGGCTGAATTCATGTCCGAGTCGGGTGGCTTTCTTGAAGTTTCGTCGTGCTGCGCCTTCGACCATCATGAAGTAGTCATCGAATGTGGCGGGGAGGACACACAGCGCGACGCCCCATTCGATGTGGCGGATCAAGGGGAACTTGGGATGTCGCCGTGTTGCATCGCGGTAGTGCTGCCGTACCAGGTCTGCATAGAATGGGTGGTTTCTGGCTGCTGCCCGGTCGGCCATCAGATAGACGGTGGTTTCAGGCAGCGAGCGAATTTCTTTGAGGTCCTGACGGAGCCGCTGGAACCGGTCAGTCAGCGACTGCCAACCCGCCTTTTTGCCAAGGAACTGCATGAATGGTCTGCCGAGAGTAGATTCTGTCATTGATCCTGGAGTCCGGTTTTGTTGTTGTAGCGATGCTGCATATGGCTGTCTTATGCAGTGAATTGACCGGTTGTTCGAAGGAAAGTTCCAGTGGCTACTCGCTGGCATCATGCGCGATCGGTTGGCAGGTGAGCTTGTCGAAGACGACCACCTGTTCGCCCGGTGGCGGCGCCTTGCCTTGCAGATCGATACCACATTCTTTGCCGTCTAGTGTTTTCAGTCGCAGCACTTGCATGGATGCCAGCTCAACCTGAAACCAGCCCGATTCGTCGGTCGTCGAGAACTCGGCAAGATCGGTGAAGCTGGCATTGCGAATGGCTGTGTTATCTGGTGATACCGCTTGCCCAACGACGACGACAACCGGTGAGACCCGCCAGGCAAGGTGGCTGATATTGCCAGGGTACAATGTCACTTTGCGTACGCTGCTATCGAACTGCACCAGCCTGTCGCCACGGGGCCGTAGTGAAACCTCGTATTCGCGATAGGGCTCAAGCAGGATAAGCTTGCGTTTCTCGCTACCATCCGGTTTTACCGTCAGGCTGCCTATTTCGATGTCAAATGGTTCGTCACTGTCTTCCACCTCGACGACCACGCCGGCAAGGCCGGTTTTCTTGTTACTCAATGCAAGGGTGGTCGATGAGCTGGTAGCGGTGATGTGCGCACCGGCGGTAAAGAACGATGTCCTGTCGTCGTTCTGATAGAGAATGCGGCTTTCGATAAAACCACTGCCGAGTCGGTAGTTTCGTTCCAAACGCAGCCCGAGGTCATCGCCGGTTGCCGCAGACTTGATAAAAACGCTGTCTTTCCCTTGTAGCTGATTGTCGTGACGTAGCGCCCGGCTAAGGCGCGCATTGACGTGCAAGCCATGTTCTTGCTCTTCGGGTGTGTCGATCCAGCTGCTGGAAAAGGCCTTCTCAAGTTGTGGTTGCCTGGAGGTGTACTCAAGATTGAGCAGCCAGCGCTGGTCGGATCGATCGATGTTCCAGTTCGCCGTCAGCCGCCATGTCGAGCGACCGCGATGAAGCAGTGTGCGCGTATATTTCAGCGAATAGTTTGTTTTTTTCTCGCCCAGGCTGTTCCTGCCTTGCTGTGCCCGCATGACCAGATTGTCCTTGCCGATATTGGCACTCAGCGTCAGGTCGGTATTGTGGCCAATGCTGAACAGTGGGTGGGGCTGGGTATTTTCGGCGCTGTTGGCCGGACTCAGTGAACGATGGTTCAGATTGACGCTGAACAGGGTGTTCCGGGTATCGATGGCAGCGTAGTGGCCTTGCGACTGCTGTGATCCTCCGAGGAGGCCGCCATGAATCGAAAACCGCGGCAGAAAATAATATAGACCTCCCTGCAGGGTCGCCTTTTGTTGCGTGACCGCCAGCAGTTCCAGTTCTCCGCCGACATTATTTCGCAAGCGAAAGCGCGAACCGGCATGAACGATATTGTCGTCGGTTGTTACCGGGACTGTGCTCTGGGCGCTGCTGCTGGTGATTTCCAGTAGCGAGCCGGCTTCGAGAAAATGCAACGCATGATCAGCCGGTGGGATGAGCACGGAACGGGTAAAAAGGTGAGTCTCTTCACGATCGCCGCGGTTGTTTTTGATACGCACCGTAACCTTGTAAGTGCCATCCGGCAGTGTCGTGGTATCGAGTTGGCGGTTTCCGGGGTTATAGAAGCGGGAACTGAGGAGTTTGCCGTCGCGCAGAATGTCGACTCTACTTCGTTCTTCGAGGTAGACGAACATGGGGCTGCTACGCAGCAGACGCAGATTGTTGCGCATTTTCAGTGTTCGCGCCGTACGCATGCCGAGGAATCCGCGGCTGCTCAATAGCGGGGAGACCTGGCCAATGCTGTCCATCGTACCGAATGCCCAGGTCCATTTTTTCAGGTCGCGCTCGAAGCGCAGTGAGTCGAGTGAAAAAGTCTGATTGTCTTCCAGTCGCATCTGGCCGATTAGGCGCGATTTACCATAGGCGATAATCGAACGGCTGTTGAAAGAGTGGTAGCGACCATCGCTATCGTGGGAAACCAGGGCATCGATGGAGTGGATGCTGGAAAGTGTTCGTTCGGGGTCTGGGAGAAATTGCTCGCTGGCTAACGATATTCTCTCCAGATAGCGTGGATTGACGTGCAGATCCACGCGAAAATTGTCTTGATCGAAAACCACTGCGGCAATGGGTGGCTGCGGTGTTGTGCAGTTGGTTTGATTTTTTTCACCACAGATCAGTTCGCTATGGGGGTCGAGTGGACCTGAAATTGCCGAGATAATGTCAGGCCGTGCAGTTACATGGGGTAGTTTGCTGACGACCCCGGCAGGGTTGAGCAGTTGGATCGATTCTTCGTCGAACCTTGCCATTGTTGTTGTCACCAGGTGATTGCCATAGTAGATATCCACCAGCGTCGTTTCATCGCTGGTCAGATCCTCAAAGCCCTCCGGTGGAGCGGTTTTCACGGTAAACGCAGGGGGTGGCGTAGCGGCACCAGGACGAGCCAGTAACCGGGTGGTGTCGGCGCCAGGGGTAGTCTCAGGGGGTGGCTGTGGGTTGATGAAGATCGGGATATCGGGGATTGCATCCGGGGCAGCCAGCGTAGCCCCGCCCGGCAGGCAGGCAGCGGCTAGCGTCAGCCATAGCTGAAACAGTACGACTGCTGGTCTCATGGCACGGACGCCGTGTGCGGCTGATCAGGGGAAAGTCTTCAGCGAATTACCCTGGCTGTTGGCGACGTGAAACTCGACCGGTCCGGATCCGGGAAGCGCGATCTCCCAGCGGTTTCCTGGATAGAGCCTTTTGTCCTGGAGCGAGGCGCATTCGTTCTGTTGCGGATGATCACTTGGGCATTGCTTGCCACGGAACAGCAGTGCATTGGTATTCCCCTCATTGGCAATAACCAGGCGGTTGCCTAGCCGCTGGGCGACAAGTTCGCTGTGAGGGTTATCGGGCTCTGCAAGCACCAGGACCTCGTAGCCGACCATCACCTTGATACCGCTGCCTTTTGCCGTCAATTCGCCGGCTACCGGCTCCATCGTTACGCGGAAAACGGCTTCTTGTTCACGTTTGGGATGAAGGTTGACGAAACGGATTCGTTTCTTTCTTCCCGGTGGCACAACCAGCTTGTGAGGTGATACAAGCAATCCGGATTCGCGTGGGTCGACGATTTTTTTCCGTTGCTCGGTAGTGGTGCCAGGATTGTCGATCACATAGGGCGTGACCTTCAGATACAACGGTGTATCGCCATTGTTTGTGACAGTAATGTCGCGGCGCACCGCATCATCGCTCTTGAAGACGATGATTGAATTGTTGATCTGCATTTCCGCTGACGCCGCGAGTGGTGACAAGGCGAGAATGCCGAGGACAAGGTAAATAGAATGGATATACCAGCTGTTATTCATGATCTTCCCTGATTGGCTTGGCATGGAGACTGATCCTTGTTCCATGTGGTGACTGAAAATACTGCGGCGCATTGTCTGCGCCGCAGTGGTCGTTCGATGTTGCTCGCTATTCCGGCGCAATCACCAGTGTCAGCGTGCCGGTGTAGTCGCCGGCTGGCGCACTGCTGAAATCGGCAGTATTGACCGCAACCTCGATGGTGGCATTGGTCGCGCCATTACAGGTGGCGGAAAGCGTGTTGGCATTACTGCGGCCAGTAAGGGCTGTCGCAAGCGTCATTGGCGCAGCACCGCTACCGTCGTTGAATGTGACCGAATAGGGCATGACCC